>JBBIID010000008.1:0-2733 GCA_037446675.1 Paludibacter sp. | reverse complement strand
TGTTGTAAGAACATCTCCATCAATCTGGAAACCGGATATTTATCTATTTCTGAAAACGAAACCCGAATCAAATTTTTCAGTTTGTCGTTTAACTCAGAAACATTTATACTGATAAACTGCACATTTATAACCCGATGACTCAGCACATGTTTCATCGGGTTAGTTATTTCCAACACATTTATATTGTCAATATCTTCGAATAAAGAATTAAAACGTTCGTGTTCGAAAAGTTCTGAAACGGAAAGTAATTTATCGGATTCTATCAACGGAAATTCATACAGATTTTGCCAAACATCTTTCTCTGTTCGCTTTTGCAAAAACGTATGAGCATTGTGTTCGATATAGAAATAATTAAAATAACGGTGATTGACTGCCGCTTTCTTCGATTTTACGGGCAATTTATCAACAAGTCCGTTTGCATTTGCCAAACAAATACTGCTCAGAGGACAAACGTCACATTGGGGCGAAACAGGAACACATTGCAAAGCGCCAAACTCCATAATTGCCTGATTATGTTCCGCGGCATTGTCGGCAGGGAGCAATTGAGCAGCAATCTCTTCAAATTCCTTTTTACCTTTTCCTGAGTCGATTGGAATTTCAATGGCAAACAAACGCGACAAAACACGATATACATTTCCATCCACAACAGCGTGAGGAAGATTATAGGCAAACGAGCAAATGGCTGCTGCTGTGTAGCCTCCAACTCCCGACAAACTCAGAACAGAGGAAAAATCAGTTGGAAAAACACCACCAAAATCATTCATTACCTGCTTTGCCGCTTTATGCAAATTTCTGGCGCGAGAATAATATCCCAGTCCCTGCCAATATTTCAGCACTTCATCTTCATCGGCTTCGGCAAGTAAGCTCACAGTCGGGAATCGTTCCACAAAACGCAAATAATAACTTAAACCTTGATTAACACGCGTTTGCTGAAGAATGATTTCGGAGATCCATATTTTATACGGATCGGTTATATCCCGCCAAGGCAACTCCCGTTTATTTTGCTGATACCAATTGACTAAAGCTTTTGAAATATCGTGTTTTATGTTCAAATTTTTCATTAACTGTTTTTGTATAAAAATACCCTTATAATGCTATTGTTTTGTCTGCGATATATTCGCATCTTTGCACGCAAAATTAAACCCATTCGGATTGATATCAAAATTGTATTTATTAATTCATATAAAAACAGGATGAAAAAGATTTTATTTATTTTAATTTCAGCACTTTGCATCTATGCATGCACTCCTACCGATTACGTAATAAATGGTACGGTAGACAACGAAGCTTTGAACGGAACAACAATATTTTTGAAACAAAGGATCGACCGGGAGTGGATTACCATCGACAGTACAGTTATATCTGATAAGTCATTTGCATTCCAAGGAGTTTGCGACACAGCTAAAATTGCATATGTAATGTACGAATTTCCTGAAGGCAACAGCGTTCGTCAGGCTTTTGTGCTTGAAAACGGAAAAATATCGGTTGCTGTAGACACAACAGGATTTATGACATTCGCCGGAACTAAGCAAAATGAATTATTGCAAAGCTACCAAAAAGAAAAAAACGCAAAAGGTAAAAGAAGAGAGCAAAGAACAAGAAGACACTACAATTACCGAAGAGCAACTAAAATCGTTGGAAGAAGAAATGAAGAGTCTTGAAACAAAAGAAATTAGCATTGATATAAAGTATTCTACCACTAACATAAACACGTTAGTTGGAAATCATATTTTCATGAATTCTTTCTATGCAATGTCTGTACCTCAAAAAGACTCTATTGTTTCGCTTATGACTGACGAAACAAAAAATGTAAAACGCATATCCGAAATAATTCAGGATTTATTCACCGAGAAAAAAGTAGCAGTGGGTCAACCTTATACCGACTTTAAATTGCCTGCACTTAGCGGCGATTCACTTTCATTGTCGGAACTCGTTGGGAAAAGCGATTATCTGCTGGTTGATTTCTGGGCTTCGTGGTGCGGTCCATGTATCCGTTCGCTTCCAGGACTAAAAAAATTATACGAAGAATACAAAGGTTCAAGGTTTCAGATTGTTGGCGTTTCGCTTGACGATGATAAAGAAGCATGGACTGGTGCTATCCAATCTCACAACCTTACATGGAATCATATCTCCGACTTAAAAGGTTGGAAGAACGAAGGAGCAAGAGCTTATGCCGTAAATTCGATCCCTTGTACCATATTAATAGACAAAGATGGTAAGATTGTTGGGCGAAATTTAAGTCACTCAGAAATTGAGAATTTTCTCAAAAAGAATGACAATACAAAAGAGTAAAAATAGATATTTTCGCTAAAAAAAACACTGCAATTGTTTTTTAATCAGAATAAAAGCAATATATTTGCAGTCCGTTTTCGAATAAAAAAAGTAAACATAAATTATATTAACTAACAAATAAAAAAATTACTGAAATGACTAAGGCAGACATCGTAAACGAAATTGCTAAAAATACAGGGATTGATAAAGTTACTGTATTAACCACTGTTGAGGCTTTTATGGAAACTGTAAAAGATTCTCTTTCAAAAAATGAAAACGTGTATTTAAGAGGTTTTGGTAGCTTTGTTATCAAACAACGCGCTGAAAAAACTGCTCGTAACATTTCTAAAAACACAACGATCATTATCCCTGCTCACAACATTCCTTCATTCAAACCAGCAAAAACGTTTGTGAGCGTAGTTAAATAATTTTTTCATACAAAAAAATCAAAAAAAGATGCCA
>JBBIID010000007.1:11581-18554 GCA_037446675.1 Paludibacter sp. | reverse complement strand
CTATTTCACACTTGCTCATAAAATTCAATTGGTTGATAGGTTGGTATTATTTATACTAAAAAACAACAACTTCAACTATATTTTTAAAAAATAAATCTTCCCATATATTCATGCGCTCTATTTCAAATACAAATTCGTGTTTTCCGTTTTTACTTTTGGCTGTAAATGTTGTATCATTATAATCAAAATCCCATTTTGATACGGGGAACTGGTAATTTTTAATGTACTCAGATACAATAACCGGTATTTCTTTCAACCCCAAATAAGTAGACAAAGTAAGGCGGTGATTCCCATCCACAAAACACAAATCTGACATTTCCTCTATTTTGTATGTTTCTCCGTTGTATTTTAGGAGTTTAATTTGTAAAGGAGGTATAATTTTAGCACCTGTACATATAAATTTAATGAGCGCTATTGTTTCTTTAGAAACAAGAAAATTATTGAGTTCCGTCTCATTGTCTAAGAACCTTTCAATTGCATATTTATCAATCCTCGCAATCGTTTTATCAAAACTCACATTTGAACGTAATTTTGAAAAATCCATTTTTTCTAAATCTGTTTCCCAATTAATTTCTATATGTGAAAGTTTTTCTTTTAAATCTTGATACTCTTCAATAATTTTAAAACAATTTTCTATTTGTTGTTTTGTCATTTTATTTTAGGTTTTTAAATTTGAATAGAGTTTTTAAATACACCATTTTTGGGGTGTTTAATGAGGAAAATTCCCTTTATTTATAGATGCTCACTCGAATGATTAACTTTCTCGCTTAAATTTCTTCTGTTGTTAAATTTTGATTGATTGTTATTTGTTGATGGATATTTATTTTCTGATTTCTCCCATGTTCTAACAGATGCTTTCCAGTCTTTCATTTTATTTCGACCAACCATCCAGCCTTTAGCCTGATAAAAATCAAAGAATTTTTGATAATCAACATTGTTGTTTCTTTCAGAGCAATAAATTTTTATTTCCTCGGGTGTAGGTGGAATAAATCGTTTCGATTTTTCCCTAATATCAATGTTCTTATCATTATTTTCATTCTTATCATTCTTGTTTGGGTGAGCTTGCGTTTGCTTTGCGTTTGTTAAGCGTTTGCTTTGCGTTTGCTCTGCGTGTAAATCATTCTGATAAGTATCATAATTACAAATAGTTATCCGTGTAGATTTTTGTAGATTTTCGCTAATAATCATATTGTCTTTTGAAAGAAGTACAAAAAAGTTTCTCACAGTGTCCTTTGAAACTCCCCAACGTTCACCCCAACTTTTGAGACTTAAAATAGATTGACCACGTTTGCATTCAAATAACTCATAACCAATATTTACTTTTGCATCTGCATGATTTGCCATTAAAAGCATATCAATCCACCATTGAAACTTAACCGGGTCTTTCCAAATCCAATGCTCTGTTATTTGCCTATGAAGTTTTATCCAACCCTCCATGATTTAGTTATTGTTTTGTTGAATAATGGGTAATATCTCCTTTTCAAGAAAATTTATTTCTGAATTAAGCATAAATGCAGCCGGTTTGTTGCCCTTTTCCATTAGCGTTTTAAGGTAATCCTTTTTGTGGTTGATAACTTTGATGAGTTTATCTTCTACTGCACTCATATTCTTAAGCATTTAGAATTTGATCAACATCGCTTTTCTTGTAGCGTAACATTTTGCCAACTTTTACCGGGACCAAATAGCCTCTTTTGCTCCATCTCCACAAAGTTGAACGGGTTTTAATGTTTAAAACCTTCAACACTTCATCGGGTGAAAGATAAATTTCCTCATCTTTCATTTGTTGTTTTTCGGCTGCTTCTCTGTTTGCGTTGTCGATGAGAAATTGACCAAAGGCGGTCAAATCAGAGGCTTTTAAAGTGATGGTTACATCTACATTGTTTTGTAGACAGTCTTGAATAAAAGATGCATTCATTGTTTTAAATGTTTGCGTTTCATCTTTCCACAAAAGCTGCTACTCTAATGTTTGTTTGATGTTATTACGTTGCAAATGTATTTTACAAATAATAGTGTTCAAAATAAAAAAGCTTGTCATTTCTTGCGACAAGAAATGACAAGCTTTGTAAATAAAAGTGTGCCGGTCTAATTATATTATTTTTCTTATTAGTGTGGTTTTTATGAGATTAATTGTTGAAATAATTTCACGATCATCATCTTTAAGACTAAGTTGATAGTTGTTGCTAACGCTGTTATTTAAATAATAGTTTAATCCCTGATCAGTGCCAATATTTCCAAATTCATCCCTCATTGACCTGTAGAACTTAGCACTATTTGAATATGTAATTATATTAGATATTTGAAGAGCTTTGATAATAATAGCAACCTCTTTTCCTTTCTTGTTTTTTAACCAATCATGAAGAACTGAAATAATTTGTTCTTTGTTGTCCGGTACTATGTAGTTTGAGAAAGTGTCCTCGATTTTTTGGTCTTTGTTTTCATTTTCATGTAAATCTATATTCTTAAATTCATTCCACATTTTTCTAAATCTGTTTACATTTCGTCCTTTCTTTTCCAATTCAGCTAATTTTGTTTCATCAACAAAATCACTTTGCTCATACATCATTGTTTCCATGTTGTACTTATTACAGAGTTCTTCAATACCCCAATCTAAATCTTTTTTTAGATCATTAGAATATACGTTTCTTATAAATTGTATCATGTCAAAGTGGCTTTCCTTTCCAGAAGCAACACTTTCCAAAAAATCACTTAGTTTTTCCATAATCAGTATGTATTATATTCTTCCTCTGAAATCTCCTTAGGTTCAAGTAAAACCTGCTGTAAAATTCCGCTATCCGGGTGAGTTTCAAATTCCGGTCTACCTTTAAGTTTAGTATATCCGGTTATTTTGCCGTTGGTTCCAATGCTTATCCGTAAACAAGCTTCCTCAAAATCACAGAATAAAAATACTTCTTGTCCTTGCATAAGTTTTTCATTCAACATTCTACTATTCAATCTATTTGTTTTCATTCATGTATATTTTTTTCCATTCATTAGCCATCATTTCGGCATGTTCCTGTTGTTTTACACGGATGTATTTAAGAAAACTTTTTTCGGTCCGGTGTCCACTTATTGACATTATCATTAAAGTAGGCAATCCACGTTTGTACATATTAGTACAGAAACTACGTCTTCCAGTATGACTTGAAATAAGCTCGAATTTCGGCATCGTTTCGCTTTTGAGAGTTCCGCCCACTGTTCGGGTCAAAACCTCGGGAGATGTAAGTCCTGCTATTTCTGCAGCCTCTTTTATGTATTCGTTGAATTTTTGGTTGCTTATTGGTTTTGGCATCTGATAGTTGTACTTTTGCAATAGCTCACTAACAACCGGATGCAAAGGGATGGTTACTTTTGTATTTGTCTTTTTTTGTCTGAAAGTAATAAAACCGTCCTTTATATCCGTTTGGCTTATTTTTTCCAAATCACTAAACCGGCACCCGGTCCACGCTAAAAGCAAAAACCAATCTCGCACATTTTCGAGATGTGGACTGTTTGAAAAATCCTTGTCTTTAAGTAGCTGCAATTCAGTTTCATTCAGATATACTGCATCGCTATCCTCTGTAAAAACATAAAATTGATTGTAAGCTGTAGAGGTATTAATAGCTTCCCTGGTTGCCTCATTTAATATGACTTTTAGTACTTTAATATGCTTTCCAACACTATTTTGTGTGAAACATTCTTTTAGTAATTTGGGTGTGCCGTCATCATTTAGTAATGGTGTGCCGTTTTTGTCAATGGCCGGAATAGATTTTTGTAGGTAATCAACAAATTCAATATAGAATTTATCATCAATTTCATTAAACTCAAAATCAGTTTTTCGCTTAATTTTCGCAAATTCTTTTAAGTGTTTAAGTGTAGATGGGAATTTTCGAGTAGTATTTACTGCGAGTAACCTTCCAGTTGAAACAACTTTCCTTGTGTGTATAGTTGATAAGTAGGATTCAAAAAACTCAAAAAGTGTTTTTGGCTTAGCTTCAACATTTTCATAATTTTCCGGGTGCAAGTATCTGTCTATCGACTTTTCTAACCACTCAGAAGTTAGTTGTGTGTTGTTCGGTTTAGAGCTGTAAATTTGAAGAATCAAATTTTTACGGTCTGCAATTGCTTTATTGAACTTCACTCGTTCAACTTCCTTGAATAGGACTTTTGATTTTATACATTCTTTCTCAGCATCCCATAGAGTCGGATTTATCTCTAATTTGCTTTTGTGAAATAGTTGTACAGCTCTACCATCGCTTAATCTAAATCGAATATTGGCTTTATCGACTTTCTTTGTTGAAACTCGTAAAAACGCTTTGACAGTTGCCATATTATTACGTTTTAAAATATTGTTGTGCAAATTTACATATTTTGCACAACAAATCCGCAACATAATGCAATTATTTTATTTTGTCAATTCGCTATTTTTCAGGATAATTAAAGTTTTAGTGCTATGAATCAGTATTATATAAGTTCTTACGTGTATTGCACTGTGTGTTTTTAAATATTTATGTTTTGCATTTTATTAGTTCCGGCGGGACTACTTTTCTTAATTGACAGTTGGCAATGGAAAATTGACAGTTGATTATCCAATTAATTTTATCATTATTCCATTTCAAAGATTTCGCAATACTTATAAGTAACTTCTCCTTTTATAATTTTCAACTGTCAATTGTCACTTTTCAATTGAATAAGTCCATCCTTCATTTCAATCACCCGATCCGACAACGCCGCCAATTCTTTATCGTGAGTAACGATAACGATTGTAAGTCCGAATTTTTCGCGTAAGTCGAACAGCAGTTTATGGAGTTCATCTCTGTTTTTAGAGTCCAGACTGCCTGACGGTTCGTCAGCCAGAATTATTTCGGGATCGTTTATCAGCGCTCGTGCTACAGCAATGCGTTGCTTTTCACCTCCCGAAAGTTCACTAGGTTTATGCTCCATTCTATCCGCAAGGTTGAGGTAAGATAGTATTTCTTTTGCTTTCTGAACGGTTTTCTTTTTATCTTTATTTCCTATTAAAGCCGGAATCATGACATTCTCGAGAGCCGTAAATTCGGGCAAAAGTTGATGGAACTGAAAGATAAATCCAATATGTCGGTTACGGAATGCTGCCAGTCCTTTTTCGTTCAGCGTATTAAAGTCGACACTGTTTAGCAACACATTCCCGGAGTTTGCTTTGTCGAGAGTTCCCAAAATTTGCAGAAGAGTAGTTTTCCCCGCACCACTTGGACCTACAATCGACACAATTTCCCCTTTTTTTACTTCCAAATTCACTCCTTTTAAAACCTCAAGTTCTCCAAAGCTTTTGTGTATGTTTGTTGCTTTAATCATAAAATCATATTATCTCTCGAAATTTAGATTGTCAATTTTATTGATTCACTTATTTCAATTTGTATTTTTTTTTTGCAAAGTTATTCGTTTATGTCCATAAACCCTCGTTTCGTGACTAAAAAAATGTATCTTTGTCTTGCTTTCAATTCGAATCCAACCTTTTATTATCCAGTATGCTAACCGATCCGGAATTAGGAAATATAGAATTTGTGTCCAGTGAAAGGGCTAAACATATTCGTGTGCGTATACTTCATTCCGGGTTGAAGGTGACTCTTCCTCATCATTCCTCACAATATGATGCGTTGGCGTTTATCGATTCCATTCGGAGGAAGATAATCAACAAACAAAAAAGACTGGAAAAGGGTTTAGAAAAAAACAGCATTATAATTGACGAAAATTCGCAATTAAAAACACTTACTTTTACTGTTCAGGCAAACTCCAGCGAGCGAAAGAATATCTATTTTGCATTGAAAAATGATGTTTTAAAAATAGAATTTCCTCATGGAACCGACTGCAAAGTGGTGCAAGTGCAGCAGCATTTTTGGAATGGAATTACATATTTCCTGCGCAAGGAGGCTAAAAGAATTCTTCCTCAAAGGGCCGAACTTTTGGCTGCAAAGCATGGTTTTGACTATGAGATTGTGAAGATTCAATCCAGTAAAACTCGCTGGGGAAGTTGTTCGCGTGGTGGAAATATCAATCTGTCGCTTTACCTAATGTTGTTGCCAATTCATTTGATTGATTATGTGATATTGCATGAACTTTGCCATACGAAAGAAATGAATCATGGAGTAAATTTTTGGCGTTGGATGGATCGGGTGACGGAAAATAAAAGCAAAGAGTTGAGAGCGCAACTCAAAAAATATAATATGCCTAATTAGAAAGGAGTTTATAAAGTTCGTAAAGTTTATAAAGTATATGGTGAAATGACTTTATAAACTTTACGAACTTTACAAACTTTACAAACTTATATCAATGAACTGGAAGCAACTATTGTCAACCAAACGTTTCGGACAAGAAGAATATCATGCTCATCGTGAAGATGACCGAAGCGAGTTTCAACGCGACTACGATCGGTTGATTTTTTCATCTCCTTTTCGCAGGCTTCAGAATAAAACTCAGGTTTTTCCGCTCCCGGGAAGTGTATTTGTGCACAATCGATTGACTCACAGCTTGGAAGTGGCT
Source organism: Paludibacter sp. (assembly GCA_037446675.1). GTDB lineage: Bacteria > Bacteroidota > Bacteroidia > Bacteroidales > Paludibacteraceae > Paludibacter. The sequence continues at coordinate 12,059 of JBBIID010000007.1, read as the reverse complement.
TCGGTTGGACGCTCGTTGGGCGTAAATGTGGCGAATCGATTAAAAGACTGCCGGAGCGAAACTCCTTATTTCGAGGAAATTGGTTCGATTGTTTCTGCGGCTTGTCTTGCTCACGATTTGGGAAATCCGCCGTTCGGACATTCGGGTGAAAAAGCGATTGCTACCTATTTCTCCGAAGGAAACGGACAAATGATTCGCGAGAAATACCGCTTTTCGGACGAAGAGTGGAAAGATCTGGTTTGCTTCGAAGGCAATGCCAATGCTTTTCGATTGCTCACGCATCAGTTTAATGGTCGCCGCCCGGGTGGTTTTGTGTTGACGTATAGTACGCTGGCTTCTATTGTAAAATATCCATATTCTTCTATTTATTCCGACGAGAAAAAACAAAAATTCGGATTTTTCGAATCGGAGAAAAACGATTTCGAAAGAATTGCAACAGAATTGGGAATTCAGCACTCGGCTGCTTATCCCAATCGTT
>JBBIID010000007.1:0-11545 GCA_037446675.1 Paludibacter sp. | reverse complement strand
ATTTGCTATCAGATTATGGATATTGAGGATGCGCACAAGCTCAAGATACTTACTTCGGAGGAAACAATTGGACTGTTCCTGAATTTCTTCGATGAAGGCAAAAGAGCTCGTCGGTTGGAAACCCTGAAAATGGTGACAGATGTAAATGAACAAGTGGCGTATCTGCGCTCATCCGTTATCGGATTGTTGATAGATCAGTGTTCGGAAGCATTTGAAAAATATGAAAAAGCGATTCTTGATGGGACTTTCGATTCTTCGCTGATAAAGAAATTGCCCGAAAGGTCGGTTGAAGCTTATAAAACCTGTTCGAAAACGGCTGTCGCTAAAATCTATCGCTCGTCGGAAGTGTTGGATGTAGAGTTGTCGGGTTACAAAATTATTATGACTTTGCTCGAACATTTGGTCGCAGCGGTTTTAAGTCCTGAAAAAGCATATTCGCAACAACTGTTGATGCGTATTCCGGAGCAATATGAAACGACCAGTTCTACCGTTTACGGCAAAATCATGTCGGTTTTGGATTATATTTCTGGAATGACTGATATATATGCGCTAGATTTGTATCGTAAAATTACCGGGATGAGCATTCCGGGATTATAAAAATGGATCGAATTTTATAGTTTTCACCTCAAAAACGGCCGTTTTTCTGCTTTATATTACAAAAATGTTTCATGAAATTTAAAAATATGTTATAAAACATGATTCTATAGCACTTTTCTTTGAATTTGTTTGGATGATATTGAAAAACGCTTTACCTTTGTAGTGTGATTTTTTCATAGTATTAGATTTAAGGTTAACAAAGATTGGTAGTAAGGCGTTACTACCTTTCGCGTTTTTTAGGGGGTGCATGTGCACCTTTTTTGTTTTATAAATATCACAATTCATTCAATGCCCGGAAAACAATTTCTTCGTACTCCGCAAATGTCCTGCATTTCTTGATCTGTTTTAAAACCTTTTTCCCGTTTATAAAATTTTCGGCATGATACGACCACATTTCTTCTAATCGTTTCAGGAAATGTCCATCGCCTGAATATTTCTGCTTACAATTTTCGATAATTCCCAAATGAAAGTTACGAAGTTTTGTTCTTTTCTCTTCAAGAATGATTTCCTTGTTTCTGATTTCATCCAACAAAAACGGATTTTGCAAAACTCCACGTCCGATCATAATGCCTGCAACAGGAATCAACTTTTGAATTCTTTCGGCATCTTCCGCAGTGAGAATATCTCCATTGTAAAAAACGGGATGTTTGATCTGTTCTGCTAATTTTACAAAAGCTTCAGCGTTTACGCTTCCTTTATATTGTTGTTTGCCGATACGTGGATGAATAATAATCTCGCTTAATGGATAATCGTTAAATACAGGAATCAACTGTTCGAGTTCAGTCGGATTTTCCATTCCCAATCGACATTTTATCGATATTTTTAAATTTGTGCTCGCAAAAATACCTTTCAATAGCTCAGAAACAATTTCGGGATGCGACAAAATTCCTGCACCCATTTTTCGTCCGGTGACCATTGGATAGGGGCAACCCATATTAATATTGGCTTCGGTGTAATTGTTTTCGAGACACAAATTCTCGAAGCGTTTAAATGATTCGGTATCATTGCCTAAAAATTGCGGCACGGGTTTCTGAAAATGATTGTGCTCGGGTAACAAGTCGTTGCATTGACTTGGACGAAAAAAATCACCGTTTTGCACACGGACAAATGGAGTAAAAGTTTTGTCGAACGAGCCGATATGTTGTGTGAACGATTCTCTGAATATCCAGTCGGTCAGTCCCTGAAGCGGAGCGAGATAAATTTGCATATTTCAAACTAAGTGTATTTTCCGACAAAGATAAGCGAATTCGGAAATAGATGAAAGTTGAAAATACGAGTGTTTTGCACGATTGGCTATTCTCATTTCTTTGTTACCTTTGCGAAACAAATTATTTTCTCATGAAATACGTTGACGTAATCCTTCCTTTGCCGCTGGGCGCTTCGTTTACCTATTCCGTTCCTACAGAATGGGCTGAATCGGTGCGTGTTGGCATGCGTGTGGTGGTTCAGTTCGGTAAAAAGAAAATGTATACGGCGATTGTTTCCATTGTGCATACGATGAAACCCGGGACGGTTTATGAGATTAAGGACATAATTTGTTTGCTCGACGAACAGCCTGTTTTGCGTCATCCACAATTGAAATTCTGGAATTGGGTGAGTTCCTATTATCAGGCTTTCCCCGGCGATGTTTATCAGGCGGCAGTTCCGGCGGGATTAAAACTGGAAAGCGAAACGCAGGTTCAGATAAATCCTGATTTCGAAGCGGAAGCAATTCTTTCGGACAAAGAACAACGGATTCTGGATGCACTTTCGGAAGGAAAGCCTGTAAATATCTCCGAACTGAGTAAAATGACGGAGATTGTCAGCTTAATGCCGGTGGTGAAACAATTGCTTGATAAAGGGGCAATTGAAGTAAATGAGGAAATTGTCGAGAAATTTCGTCCTAAAACGGAACTTTACATTAAACTGACTCAGGAGTCAATCGGTGAAGATAATCTTCGAAAAATATTCGATGAATTGAGTCGCGCAAAAAAACAGTTGGATGTGTTGATGATGTATATTGATATGTCGAAATGTTTGATTCCGTCGAAGCAAAAAGAAGTTTCACGAAAAGAGTTGTTGGAAAAATCGGGTGCATCGTTTGCCGTAATCAATGCGCTGGTCGAACGGGGAGTTTTGGAAACTTATCTCAAAGAAACCGGACGTTTGGATGTTTCCGAAGTACAAACTTCCGAAGTTTATCCTCTGAATGAATTCCAGCAAACCGCTTTGCGCGAAATAGAAAAGCAATTCACCGAAAAACCGGTGGTTCTTTTGCACGGTGTAACCTCGAGTGGAAAGACCGAGCTATATATACATCTTATTAATAAAGTATTATCAGAAGGAAAGCAGGTGCTGTATCTCGTTCCGGAAATTGCGTTGACAACTCAACTTACTACACGATTGAAACGGGTTTTCGGCAAGCGTCTTGGGGTTTATCATTCCAAGTTCTCGGATGCCGAACGGGTTGAAATTTGGAATAATGTGTTGAACGATAAGGATTACGACGTAATTATCGGTGTTCGTTCGTCTATTTTTCTTCCTTTTCGCCAACTCGGATTGGTGATTGTGGACGAAGAGCATGAGTCGAGTTATAAGCAATACGATCCGGCTCCGCGTTATCATGCGCGAAACTCAGCAATTGTACTCGCTTCGATGCATGGAGCAAAAACATTACTCGGAACGGCAACTCCAGCAATCGAAACTTATTTTAATGCCCAAACCGGGAAATTCGGATTGGTGGAACTGAAAGAAAGACATCAGGAAATTGCTTTGCCGGAAATTATTGTGGTGGACACGAAAGAAGCTTACCGCAAAAAGCAAATGGAAAGCCATTTTTCTGATACGTTGCTCGAGAAAATTGCTAAAGCATTGCAAAATCGTGAGCAGGTTATTCTTTTCCAAAACCGACGGGGTTATGCGCCTTATATAGAGTGTAAGGCTTGCGCTTATGTACCTCATTGCAAAAATTGCGATGTGAGCCTCACGGTACACAAAGCATTCAATACGCTGACGTGCCATTATTGCGGTTATACTGAATCTATTCCGGAGGTTTGTCCCGCTTGCAAGACAGCAGGAAGCCTTACGACGAAAGGTTTTGGAACGGAAAAAATAGAAGATGAAATTAAGTTGGTTTTCCCTGAAGCGCGGGTTTCCCGAATGGATTTGGATACGACCCGTTCAAAAAAATCGTACGAGAAAATTATTTCTGACTTTGAGCAATATAAAGTCGATATTTTAATCGGCACACAAATGGTTTCGAAAGGACTGGATTTCGACCGTGTTTCGCTGGTCGGTATTTTGAATGCTGATAATATGCTGAACTTTCCAGATTTTCGTTCGCACGAGCGGGCTTTTCAGCTGATGGCACAAGTGAGCGGGCGAGCCGGACGAAAAAATAAAAGAGGAACAGTGGTGCTTCAAACGACTATGCCCGAACATCAGGTCATTGGGCAGGTGATTCGGAATGATTATGTTTCGATGTATAAGGTGCAAACAGACGAAAGAAAACTTTTCAGATATCCGCCTTATTTCAGAATAATACAAATTGTGCTTCGGCATCGCGATTCTCAAACATTGAATTCTGCCTCGATTAGAATGGCAAAAGATCTTCGTGCTGTGTTTGGCGATCGTATTTTAGGACCTAATATTCCGGTTATTTCCCGCATTCAAAATCAATATATCAAACATATTCTTTTGAAGATTGAGATTGAAGCTTCGTACGAAAAAGCTAAAAATATATTGCGTCAGGTGGCAGATGAAGTAATTGCCGACCCCAAATTCAAAGCTTTAAGAGTGAATTTGGATGTCGATCCGATGTAAAAAACATTTTTCGGCTCAATTTGTTTGAGCGAAGGTTCAGATTGATGTTACTTCCATTTTTCACAAAGTTTTTTTGTTAGGCTTTGTAAAGTCAGGTAAATTCTAAAAAGTTTTCCTTACATTTGCAGTCGAAATTTAAGAGGGGTGCCAAAATTGGCTGAGATTATACCCATTGAACCTGGTCAGGTAATGCTGACAAGGAAATTCTACCAAAAAAGTCAATTATTGACCCTTCCTACAATTTCAAATAAAAAAATCTCAACATTTTTATTTGAATATGACAATCCTGATAAATGATGAACCAAAAGTAGTTGCAGAAGGAACTACTGTGAATGAAGTCGTACTTTCTGTGCTTCATCTCCAACCGACCGGAATGGCTATTGCTGTAAACGATGCTTTAGTTCCACGTACCCGCTGGGAAAATACTACACTCAACGAAAATGATAAGATGCTGGTAATTAAAGCCAGTAAAGGAGGTTGATATTTTCAACACTCATCTTATTCTATAACTAAAATACGATAAAAACCATATGAGTTCAGAATTAAATGACGTTTTTGGAAAGCCATTTCCAAATTCGAGAAAAGTATATGTGTCTGGTAAATTGCATGATATCAAAGTTGGAATGCGGGAAATTCTGCTTTCGGATACGAAATTGAGTAATGGCGAAGTAGAGCACAACGAGCCGATTACAGTTTATGACACTTCGGGCATATATTCCGATCCTGATTTTAAAATCGATATTGAAAAAGGATTACCAAAACTTCGCGAAAGTTGGATTCTCGAAAGAGGTGATGTTGAAACATTGGAGTCTTTTTCTTCAGAATACAGCCGATCCCGATTGAAAGATAAAAAGCTCGATCATTTACGTTTCGATCATAAAAATATTAAACCACTTCGGGCAAAAGCTGGGAAATATGTTACTCAATATTACTATGCTTGTCAGGGAATTATAACCCCTGAAATGGAATATGTTGCTATTCGTGAAAATCAACGCGCTGAGGAATATTATCAAAAAACAAAAGCGAAAAAAGGAGAGTTGAAATTTATTACTCCTGAATTTGTGCGCGAAGAAATCGCAGCCGGAAGGGCAATTTTACCTGCCAATATTAATCACCCTGAGGCAGAACCAATGATTATCGGAAGAAATTTTCTGGTGAAAATTAATTCGAATATTGGTAATTCGCCCACCACGTCGAGTATTGACGAAGAAGTGGAAAAAGCCGTATGGTCGTTCCGGTGGGGAGCTGACACGATTATGGATTTGTCGACAGGAGCAAATATTCACGAAACCCGTGAATGGATTGTTCGTAACTCTCCCGTTCCGGTTGGTACAGTTCCTTTGTATCAGGCACTCGAAAAAGTAAACGGTAAAGTTGAAGATTTAAACTGGGAGATATATAAAGATACATTGATTGAGCAGTGCGAGCAAGGTGTTGATTACTTTACAATTCATGCCGGATTATTGCTTCACCATATTCCAATGACTCAAAAACGCACTACCGGCATTGTTTCGCGTGGAGGTGCAATAATGGCAAAATGGTGTTTGGCGCATCACAAAGAAAACTTTCTGTACACACATTTCGATGAAATTTGTCAGATTCTGGCAAAATATGATGTCGGCGTTTCGCTGGGCGACGGTTTGCGGCCGGGTTGCATTGCCGATGCAAATGACCGGGCTCAGTTTGGAGAGTTGAAGGCATTGGGAGAATTGAATAAAATTGCCCGGAAACATTTTGTGCAAGTAATAATTGAAGGTCCGGGGCATGTACCTGTTAATAAAATTAAGGAAAATATGGATCTTCAACTGGAATATTGTGACGAAGCTCCGTTTTACACCTTAGGCCCACTGGTTACTGATATTGCGCCGGGTTACGATCACATTACATCGGCAGTTGGCGGAACGATGATTGCAATTTTGGGTACGGCCATGTTGTGTTATGTTACTCAAAAAGAACATTTGGGCTTGCCCGATAAAAATGATGTGCGTGAAGGAGTGGTTACTTTTAAACTGGCTGCGCATGCTGCCGATTTAGCCAAAGGATTTCCCGGAGCGGATATTCGTGATAATGCAATGGGAAAAGCCCGTTTTGAATTCCGTTGGAAAGATCAGTTTGCTTTGGGACTCGATCCGGAGAAAGCGATGTGCTTTCACGATTCTACTTTACCCGATGAAGGTTACAAATCAACTCACTTTTGCTCGATGTGCGGCGAACATTTCTGTTCGATGCGTGCCAGTCACGAAATTCGCGAAATGTCAGAGAAAATGGAATCGAAAGCAAAACAATTCAAAGAGATTGGCAACGAAGTTTATTTATAACTGACTAAATATGATAATTATAACAGATCCTCAGTTTCTCAGGAATGAAGCAAAAGTAATCAATGCTTTGTTTGCGGAGGGTTTGGATACACTTCATTTACGAAAGCCCGACGCAAGTGTTGATCAGTTGAGCGATTTGATTTCAGAAATTGACAGCCGGTTTCACTCAAAAATAATGATTCATAATCATTATCTGTTAACCGGAAAGTTTTCGCTAAAAGGAATTCATTTTACAGAGAAAACGAAATCGAACTATTCTTCTTTTGAATTTGCAAAATGCTCTAAGAGTTGGGCTGTACATGAATTGGAAGAATTGGACGTTGTACCAACTGACATTGATTACGTTTTATTTAGCCCGTTGTTTGAATCAATTTCAAAACAAGGATATGGGCGAAAATGGAATTTAGAAGAGTTGAAAAGTGAATTGAGAAAAAATCATTCGTTTAAAAAGATTGCTCTTGGGGGAATAAATCAGGATAATTTTCAAAAAGCATACGATTTGGGCTTTGATGATGTGGCGGTTTTGGGCTGTATTTGGGAAAATTATAAAATTAGTAATTCAATAAGCGAAGTGATAGGTACATATAATAGCTTTAGAAAATGACAATTGAAAAACCATTTTGTCTGAGTTTAGCGGGATTTGACCCTACGGCGGGAGCTGGTGTTCTGGCTGATATTAAGACTTTCGAAATGAACGGTGTTTATGGTATGGGAATTATTACGGCCAATACTTTGCAGACTGATTACGAATTTATTAGTGTCGATTGGATTAAACTTGATGTGCTCAAATCGCAATTACAGACTTTAATGAAAAACTACGATTTTCAGATACTGAAAATTGGATTGGTAGAGAATTTCGAGGTTTTATCACAATTAATAGTATTGGCAAAATCCATCAAACCATTAATAAAGATTGTTTGGGATCCGATTTTAAAAAGCTCGTCTGGTTTTAATTTTCACGCAGAAGTGGATTTAGAACTTTCTTTTTTAGAGCAAAATTGCAATTTGATCACTCCAAATTGGAACGAATTTGAGAGATTTTGGGGTACTGACCCCCAAATATTGCTAAACAGAAATCCAAAATCAGCTATTTTGATAAAAGGAGGTCATCGAAAGGAAAATAAAGGCTGTGATTTGCTTTTTGAAAACGGTAGCTTCGCCGAAATTGAGGGAAAGTCGTTTCATGGGAAGTCAAAGCACGGAACAGGTTGTGTGCTTTCTTCGGCAATCGCAGCTTTTCTGGCAAATAAAAAATCAATATTGGAAAGCTGCAAACTAGGGAAAATATATGTTGAGGGTTTTATTTTAAGTAACGAATCAAACTTGGGTTTTCATTATGACAATAAATAAAGAAATAGCCAAACTACATTTTATAACATCTGATCATTCGGCGATTTCTCATGCCGATCAGGCAATTCGTGCTTACAAAGCAGGTTGCAAATGGGTACAACTCCGAATGAAAGATGCAACCAAAGAACAAATAGAAAGCGAAGTAGCTAAAATTTTGCCTGTTGCCAATGAATATAATGCTGTTTTGCTGATAAATGATCATGTAGATTTGGTATTGAAAACCAAAGCTCACGGTGTTCATTTGGGCAAAAATGATATGTGCCCGGCAGAAGCCCGCGCTATTTTGGGCGACAATTATATAATAGGTGGAACTTCGAATACAGTGGATGATATTATTTCATTGATCGAAAAAGGAGTTGATTACGTAGGCTTGGGCCCATTTCGGTTTACAACAACGAAGAAAAATCTGAGTCCGATTTTAGGTCTCGAAGGTTATTCACAAATTCTGTCGAATTTAAAAGAACGCAATCTCAATATCCCGATTGTAGCCATTGGTGGAATTCTTGAAAAAGATATTGAATCGTTGAAACAAACGGGTATTTATGGTATTGCGGTAGCAGGAGCAATTTTGAGTGAAGGGAAAATTGAAGAAAATATTGCAGTGTACAATGCTTTAGTTGAATAGAAAATTATAATTTCAATAAATATGAGACCATTAATAATAGCGGGTAAAGAATTTAATTCCCGCCTGTTTACCGGAACCGGAAAATTCAGTTCAAATTCGATAATGGAAGAAGCGATTGTTGCTTCTGAATCGGAGCTGGTAACGGTTGCTTTGAAACGTGTGGATTTGGGAAATGCCACAGATGATATTTTGATGCATCTAAAACACCCAAGAATTAACTTGCTGCCAAATACCTCTGGCGTTCGAAATGCCAAAGAAGCCATTTTTGCTGCACAATTGGCTCGCGAAGCATTGGGAACAAATTGGGTAAAGCTCGAAATTCATCCCGATCCGAAATATTTGTTGGCCGATGGCGAAGAAACTTTAGCTGCAACACGCGAATTAGCGAAAGATGGATTTATAGTTTTACCATATATACAGGCCGATCCGGTGCTTTGTAAAAAGTTGGAAGAAGCGGGGGCAGCAGCGGTTATGCCACTTGGCTCGCCCATTGGATCAAACCAGGGACTTCAAACGCGTGAGTTTTTACGTATCATTATTGAACAAAGCAATGTTCCTGTAGTAGTTGATGCCGGTTTGGGTGCGCCATCGCATGCTGCCGATGCTATGGAAATGGGTGCTGATGCGGTGCTTATTAATACTGCAATTTCTGTGGCGAGCGATCCGGTTCGAATGGCAATTGCTTTTAAAATGGCAGTTGAAGCCGGACGAATGGCGTTTGAAGCAAAATTGGCACCGCGTGGTTATGTTGCTCATGCATCCAGTCCGTTGACAGCATTTTTAAATGAACTTTAAATTTGTAATCTTTAATACAGAAAAAAATGTCTTTTTATAATACGCTTCAGAACTATAATTGGGACGAAGTTAAGAGTTCAATATATACCAAAACGGCTGCGGATGTTGAAACAGCTTTATCAAAATTGAAACGTTCACTCGAAGACTTCAAAGCATTGATCTCTCCAGCGGCAAGACCTTATTTGGAACAAATGGCTGCACTTAGTCAGCAATTAACCCAAAAACGTTTTGGCAAAACGATGCAATTGTATGTGCCTTTATATCTTTCAAACGAATGTACAAACTCATGTGTCTATTGTGGATTTCGTCACGAAAATAAAATGGGACGTGTCACTTTAAACGAAGAACAGGTGCTGAAAGAGTTGGAAGTGATTAAGGCAATGGGTTACGAACATATATTATTAGTAACTGGCGAGCACCCAAAGCGAAACGGAGTTGAGTATTTAAAAAAAATGATTCAACTGATAAAGCCTCATTTTTCGCTCATTTCACTTGAAGTAGCCCCTTTGGATGCTGATGAGTATAAAACATTGGTCGACGAAGGTTTACATTCAGTATATATTTATCAGGAAACTTACAATTCTCAAAATTATTCGATATATCATCCGCGCGGGAAGAAAGCAGATATGCGTTATCGTGTCGAAACACCCGATCGGTTAGGAGAAGCCGGAGTAAGAAAGGTTGGATTGGGCTGTTTACTTGGACTTGAGGATTGGCGTACCGATTCTTTTTTTACGGCTTTGCATATCAATTATCTCGAAAAAGCATGGTGGCGAACCAAATACAGTGTGTCTTTTCCTCGAATGCGTCCTTTCGCAGGATCATATACACCCAATTGTGTGGTTACCGATCATGATTTGTTGCAACTTATTTGTGCATACCGTATATATAATGAAGAAGTGGAGATTGCGTTTTCCACACGCGAACAACCGAAATTTCGCGATAATATGCTGAAACTGGGTGTTACTTCGATGAGTGCCGGTTCCAAAACTGAGCCGGGTGGGTATGCTGAGTCTAATAAGGAATTGGAGCAATTTGCAGTAAATGATAATCGTTCTTCATTCGAAGTGAGTGAAATGATAAAGGCAAATGGTTACGAAGTGGTTTGGAAAGACTGGGATGAATGTTTACAATAATATACATATATAATAATGTCTCTTACGGAAATTGAAAAAGAAAGATACGCCCGACATTTAATTATAAATGATTTTGGCGAAGAGAAACAACTAAAACTGAAAAAAGCAAAGGTGTTGGTTGTTGGTTCTGGTGGTTTAGGTTGCCCTGTTATACAATATTTAGTTGCTGGCGGTATTGGAAAAGTAGGAATTGTTGATGGCGATAATGTCTCACTTTCGAATCTTCAGCGTCAAATACTCTTCACTGAAGAGGAAATCGGACAGTCGAAAGCCGAAATTACTGCCACAAAAATGTCCAAATTAAATTCGAATGTATCCATACATATATATAATAGGTACCTTGATGACAAATTAGCACAAGAAATTATTCCGGAATATGATGTTGTAATGGGGTGTACCGACAATTATTACTCGAGATATTTACTCGATAAGTACACAAAACTGCAAAATATTCCATTTGTTCATGGTTCAATTTTTGAATTCGAGGGGCAATTATGTGTTTTTAATTACAAAAATGGTTGTTCTTATTCCGATGTTTTTGGCGAATCTCCGGTTGAACCAACAAATCCTGTAGGTGTAATAGGGGCGATTCCCGGAATTATTGGTAGCTTAATGGCAATGGAAGCAATAAAAATAGTAACAGAAATTGGTGTTGTACACTCCAATTCGTTATTATTATACGATGCATTGGAAAATTCTTTTCGCCAAATATCCTTATAAGCTTGCCTACTTTTCTACTCTATTGTTTAAATTTCTATTCCTGTTTCAATTGCAGTCGCCTTATTTTTCAAAAAACTTGAAAATAATTTGTTTGTTCAGGTAGTTCACGTTCAGATGCTTAAATGGAGATTTATGTTTTGAGGCAGAAAAATAAGGAAAAAAGATTTGGATGGTATTATAAAAGGGAGTACTTTTGCACCCGC
>JBBIID010000006.1:14077-18778 GCA_037446675.1 Paludibacter sp. | reverse complement strand
ACAATTATACTTTTTACTCACGTTCCGACGATGGAGTAAGGCTTTGGGTTAATGACAAACAAATCATTAATGACTGGACTGCAAGAGCCTTAAAGGAAAATTCAGGAAAAATACTACTTGAAGCTAATAAAGATTATAATATCAAATACGAATACTTTGATAATGCTTATGATGCCATTGTGTCATTAGAATGGTCATGTCCAAGTCTTGATCGGCAAATCATTCCCCAATCTCAACTATTTGCTGATGGTATGACCGGTATCTCAGTGCCCACAAGTGGAAATATAAAAATGAGACTATTCCCTAATCCGGCAAACTCAATAATAAATATTGAATTCCAGTCGACAAATTTTTCACCTATCAATATAGAAATTCTAAATTTACAAGGAATGAAAATCAAGTCAAAATTTGTGAGTTCATTATCCGGATTGCAATGTGCAACCATGGATATTAATGATTTAAAGGCTGGTATGTATATAATCAGACTAAGAGCAAGAGAACAAATCTGTTCACAAAAAATAGTTATAGAATAAATAGTGTTTTTTAAAGAACTCGGTTGTATTTCCAGAACAGCAATTTAATCGAATGTTATGCCTAATATGTGGTGAAATTAATATCCTTACCACATGTCATTCCCGATAGCCAGAATTACGTCTATCTTCTTCCAATATTACAACTTAGTAGATCATTTTGATAAAAAATATAGAGGTCGGATTGATACTTGTGAAGTACTTCATACTTCACAAGTATCATGAGAAATAAATCATTTATGAATAATACAAAAAATGTCTGTTCATTTTTTTGATAAGAGAACTATGATTTAGGATAGAACGGATAATCGGAATAACCTTCTTTTCCGCCTCCTCCAAATAATTTGTGTGTATCAGATATTTCATTTAAAAGAAGATTATTCTTTACACGGAAAGGATAGTCTGGATTGGTAAGAAATTTTCTGCCAAAACCAACCAAATCTATCAAGCCTTGTTCCAACAAGCGTTCGGCTTCTTCAGGTGTTTTATTCCCGGTAGCAATAATAGCGGAATGAAAGATTTTCCTTAGGTTGATTCTGAAATCTTCCGGTATTTGTGGTGCATCATCCCAATCGGCTTCAGACAAATGCAAATAAGCAATATCCATCGTATCTAATTCCTGAGCCGCCAGCATAATGGCATCCAAAATTTCCGGGTCGTCCATGCCCTTAAGTTTCACAAAAGGAGAAATACGAAGTCCTGTTCGATCATGGCCGATTTCGTCAACAACTGCTTGGGTTACTTCAAGCATAAAGCGGATTCTGTTTTCTATTGTTCCGCCATAATCGTCAGTTCGTTTATTGCTGTTTGAACGTAAAAATTCATCGATGAGATAACCATTCGCTCCATGAATTTCCACTCCGTCAAATCCTGCATTGATTGCATTTTGGGCTGCATTTACATATTCCCTAATAACATGTTTAATATCTTCGAAAGTCATTTCTCTTGGTTCTTCAACCGGAATAAAAGTGGCATCTCCTTTATCTGAAACATCAAAGATATATACGCTGGTATCTTTGGCTGCGAGAGCAGAAGGAGCTATCGGCTGCAATCCATTTACTTTACTACTGCTTATTCTTCCGACATGCCACAATTGGGCAAATATTTTACTCCCATTTTCGTGAACAACCGTAGTGATTTTTTTCCATGCTTCGATTTGTTCTTTAGTGTATATTCCTGGAGTCCTGGCATAACCTTTTCCCTGAAGAGATATTTGTGTTGCTTCTGTAATGATAAGTCCAGCAGATGTACGTTGCTTATAATACTCTGCCATTAGGTCATTGGGTACATCTCCAGGTTGAGAGCTTCTTGAACGAGTCATAGGAGCCATAACAAATCTATTACTTAGCAATAATGATCCCAGCTTGTTTTTTTCAAATAATTTTGAATACATAATATGTGAATAATAGGATTTAATAGATTAAATATAATATTCTTACAATGAAAAAGTTTCATCTAGCCAATCGAATATAACTTGAGTTAAGCGTCTCATTGCTCCTTCGTGGCAATGTTCACCAGCGCCTTCAACTGTTAATAGTTTTATATATGTTGCGGGTCCAGATAAAGTGTCTGTAACTTTTTGAGCTTGACCTTGAAGAAACTTATCTTCCTCCGCTTCCAAAATTAAAGTTGGCGCTTTTACCTTATTTGCAAAACCATCCAATGTCCAAGCTTTTGTTTCATTGATGTATGCAGACGGCGAGGATACACCAAATGTCCATAATCCATTTTGGATAGCCCATCTTAATGAAGTGTTATTCTTCATGAATACTCTAATTGCTTCATCAAATAATTCATCTTGTCCATTTTCTAATAATTTAAGGAGGAACGGAGGCATTTCAATCGTATTTGCATCGTAAAAGTCGTACATACCATCATTGAGTATCAGGGCTCCTATACGGCTATCAAATGCAGCAGCTCGCACAATCTGTAACGCTCCCAGACTATATCCAAACAATGCAATTTGGTCTTTACGTACCTCATTACGAGAATATACATAGTCTAATACCGGCGTGATAACCACTTCCCAGTCTACCCGAAATAACATATTTTCTTCTCGCAAAGGTTCGCCTGCGCCTGGTCCGTCAAAGGCCAATACATTATATCCACGTCTTAACGCCGCTGCAGCAATGGCAAAATACGCCTCTTCTCTGGTAGAATCAAATCCATTGTTGTAAATGATTGTTGGTCTTGGTGTATCCGTAGCATCCACACGAAAGAAATAAGCTGGTAACGTTGTCCCTTCATAAGGAATAAACACATTTTCTACAGGAGAAGAAAATAATTTTGCCGCTTTTTGAAACGTTTTTCTGGATAATCTGGATATAGAAATGACTTCTGAATCATTGACTGGATTAGAACGTCGATAAAATTCAGCAACCCGATAATAATTAGATGCTCTTAAAAAGGCTTCACAAGCACTAACAAGGTGTCCTTTACTTAGCGAGTCTTCTCCTTGTAGGGTTATTCTATCGGCTAAAGCTTTCCACTCTTTTAACCAGGTCTCTTCGTCACCATCAGGTATTTTACTGGCGGTGACAATGATTTCGCCAAGATCGGCACCACCATCACAAGCGAATCCCAGAGTGCGTAATGTCTCAAATGAAAAAGAGGGGTCATTGAATAAGATTTTCATAAGCTGATAATAATTAGATGTAATTGATCGAATTGATTTGAAGTAAAAAAACAAAGTAACACGACTCTTTACAAACGTAGTTGAATAAGGGAGCTGTCGCTATAGTAAAATCAAAGAGTTTTATATGACTTTCAAAGACAACCTCCCGTTTAGTGGGCACTAGTGATTGTTTTTTAATAAATCAATAAGCTCTTGAGGTTGTTCTTCGGCTATATAATTTCCGGACTTAGTAAATTCATTTTAATGATCCTTCTATGTTAATCAGCTTGTCCAATTTCAAGTTGATAGATTTTCCCTTCGCTATTGATGTGAAATTTAAAATAAGTCTTGAAATCACCCCAAGTATCGCTATGAAATTTCCCATAGATTGATAAACCATTGTTCTCCACTTTATCAATGGTGGTGAATCGTTCGTGCCCAATGGCTTCTGTTGAAAATTTATGAAAATTGCGGATATGCCCATCATCATAGAGTTTAGTATCTTCTGTGAAAAACGATAACCAAAGCTTGGAATCGCCTTTTTGCCATGCTTCAAAAGCTAACCTGACAGTGTTATTTGTAATATGATTAGTATCCATATTGTGCTTCGTGTGTGAATGACTCCCGATTTGCCCACATGCATGTAAAATGCATGTAAGCAATAACAGGTTTATTATTTTAAAGGTTCTCATATTGGTGATATTATTGATTTGCACCGCCGTTTACCAACAAATGCTGACCATTCACAAAGGAAGAAAGATCGCTGGCAAAGAACTCAGCAATGTTGGCCACATCCTCCACTTCTGCTAATCGCCCCATCGGACAACTGTCCACTAATGATTTTCGCAATGCAGGATATGCATCCGGATCTACAAAAATTCCGGAATGATCAACGGCAAAAGGAATAATGGAGTTGACTGTTACGCCACGATGCCCGATTTCTTTGGACAACACATCTACCAGATAACGGGGTGTTGTCTTGCTGCCGCCATATACTGCCATGCCAGCAACAGGAAAAGCTGTTGTGCTGGAGGCTATGTAAATGATACGACCATTATCTTCAACGTTTTTAGCAGCTTGCTGCATAGTGAAATACGCTCCTTTGGTATTTATTGAAAACAATCTATCAAATTGTTCTTCGGTAAATTCTGCAACAGGTGTTTCCACCATTTCAATACCGGCATTAGCCACCACAATATCTATTTTGCCAAAAGCATTTTTTGCTTCTGCAAACAAGCGCTCAATATCTGCTACTTTACTAACATCTGCCTGTACCGAAATGACATTGACACCCATTGCCTGGATGTTACTAACAACCTCATCGGCAGAGACTTTATCTTTAGAATAATTGATTATAATATTTGCTCCCAAAGCTGCATATCTTTCCGCGATGGCTTTACCTAGCCCACGTGCTGAGCCGGTTATTACGGCTACTTTATTTCTTAAACTGTTCATTTAATTTACTTTTACTGCTTAAAAAATTAAGCCATACCACCATTAATACCTATATTTTGGGCGGAAATCCATTTAGCTTCATCGCTTGCCAGAAATGCTACT
>JBBIID010000006.1:0-14021 GCA_037446675.1 Paludibacter sp. | reverse complement strand
ACGACCTATTACTTCGTCTGATTTTCCAGTCAAAAACAGTTCAGTATTAGTTGGACCAGGTGATACGGAGTTTACATTTATGCCACGAGAACCAATTTCTTTGGCAAAAACACGGGTTAATTGTTCTACAGCTGCTTTGGTAGCAACATAAGGGCCATAAGTGGGTAACATGAGGCGGTTTACGGATGTAGAAAAATTGATGATACTTCCGTTATCTGCCAGTTTTGTTGCGGCTTCACGTAATGCATAAAGCACACCTTTGACATTTACATCCAAAATTCTATCGATATCATCGTCCAGCGTGTCTTTAATCAACTTATTGAACATGATACCGGCATTGTTGATTAGCACATCAATTTTTCCGAAATGTGCGATCGACTGATCGAACAGCCTTGTGACGTCCGATGAAATACTTACATTGGCAATGGACTCACCGCCATTAGAGTTAATCTCTGAAACTACTTTCTCGGCCGCATCTTTTCCGCCGGCATAGTTGATAATTACTTTTGCTCCTGACTGAGCAACTACTTTTGCTACTTCTGCGCCGATTCCCCTTGAAGAACCGGTAATAAGTATTACTTTTCCATTTAATGAGTTCATAATTTTTTGTTTTAAATTCGACGATACAAAGATCGCCTATGAACCAATCAGGAAACGTACAAGAAACTAAGCAAGAGATGTAAATATCTAAGATGT
This sequence comes from Paludibacter sp., assembly GCA_037446675.1. Taxonomy (GTDB): domain Bacteria; phylum Bacteroidota; class Bacteroidia; order Bacteroidales; family Paludibacteraceae; genus Paludibacter. The sequence continues at coordinate 13,325 of JBBIID010000006.1, read as the reverse complement.
TTATTTGGAATGTTGTTTGCGATAATCTGCCGGACTTTGTGAAGTGTTCTTTTTGAAGTAATTGCTGAAATGAGATGCCTCACTAAATCCCAGTATAATAGCTATTTCCTTAATGCTTAGCTCCAGATTCTGCAGGAGAACTTTGGCTTCAGCAATTGTCTTATCAGCAATCCAGACGCTAATGGTTTTCCCCGTCTTTGTACTGATAACATTGGAAAGATAGTTGACATGCAAAGCCTGCATATCGGCATAATCTTGCGCACGAAGTTGTTTGTCCGTTCTTCCAGCTAGAAGTTTCCTAAAATGATTTTCGAGATTCAGTTTGAATACCTTTACAATCATCGAACTCCGGTTTCCTTCATAAATCGGATTGTAATCCTGAAAGAAATACTCCTTGATTTTCAACAACATAGCAACCATTAAGCTGCCAATAATTTGGTTCTTATAGGGAGAATTAGTCAGATGCTGATCCTGAATAAAGTTGTATAACTTTTCAATAGTTTCAAATTGGCTATCCGATAGTTTTCGTGGTTCAACCGTTTCAGTAAGCAGGAAGGAAAAGCTATCGTAGACATTTGCATGAACATATTCTTTTAAATATGCCTCATTGAATGTTATCAAACATGTGTCTGTAATCTTTTGCCATTCAAAAACTCTGTAATTACCTGGATTTGTGAAGTAGACCGTCTTCGGCTCTACTTCGAAACTTTTATCGTCAATAGCGTAATTGCCAAATGCATCCTTGATAAAAAGGAAACTGAAATAGCTCGGACGAAAAGGCACGGATGTAAAAGGGAGCTTTTTAAACGTTTCTTGCAAGTAATGTATGGTGAAACCCGATGCTGTTTCTGTCGGTTCCAACGGTAATCCTAAAACTTCATACAAGTCATGTAAATTTTTTACAATAATGTCTTTTGATAACATTGGATTGATTTTATCAATTATGAGTAAGAAACAATATTCTAATTCCGCAAAGCAACTTATACTTTATAGTTTATTTCCGTAACGAGTAGTACTATAATAATAGTCTCTGATTGTTCAGAGGTTATGAGCTACAAATAAACAGCTTTAACACCTTTCTATTTTGATCTCCCAGCATTAATGAATAAGCTGTTCTATGAATCTGAAGACTTTCGATGCTCTTTTTTAAAAGCGGAAGGTGTCTGGTTAAAATGAGCTTTAAACGCATTGCTTAAATGACTCTCATCTGTATATCCATAATCGAACGCTAGTTGAGATAAAGTTTTGTTTTGATGAATTAAATTACTGGCAATGAGATTTAATGCATATGTTTGAATATATTTTTTATAAGGGCATCCTGTTGCTTTACGAAAGTATTGATTAAAATAGTTCTTATTGAAATTAAAGGTTTCAGCCATATTCTGAATAGATAATAGGTGTTTATTCATAATATACTGATCAATATAGTTTAGTATTGCTTGTATCCGTTCATCCTTAGATGAGGCAAGGATCAAATTTTCTTCTTCAGACATTAACGCCAAAATCAAACTTAAGGCATTCTTGATAATAATATTCTGCAAAACTGATACGTTATTATACTCTTTTTTTATTAGCAATATTAATTCTCGTATGCTCTTTTTGCATTCATGCGATAATAGTATTTTTCTCTTTGGGAGCACCAACTTGAATAGAAGCAACTTGAATTCTTCATCCTGTAGGAATGATCCAAAATAACTTTCATTGAATTTGATAACATCTATCGCAGACTTTTCCTGAAACATAAAGAAATGATAATCTTGAGGGGTCAATATAAATAAATCACCTTCCTCATAATTATAGGTAGAATCATTGATTATGTGTTGTCCTTTACCTTTGTTGATATACAGTAACTCATAATGCATATGTTTGTGCATTTGAAAACACCATTGATTTTCAAAGATATAATCAATTTCAATTTTTTTTGTCAGAGTTCTTATCTGCATTCTATAAAAGTTGCAACTTATTCATTGTTTTTTCCAAGTTCAACGCCACAAAAATAGTCGAATTTTGCATCATACGAAACACTCTCTTAAAACACAAATAGATGGAAAATAGAAACAGAACATATGGAAATTTGGTATTTGATGCTGTCTTGAAGAATAATATCAAAGTGTTCATTACTGGAGTAACTGGTTATATTGGAGGATCACTTGCTGATCGATTGGTTTCAATGGGTTATGCTGTCTCAGGTCTAGTTAGGAATATCGAGAAAGCCGAAAGATTATCTAAACGAATGATTAAGCCAGTCGTGGGATCGCTAGATGATGTAGAAGTGTTGATCAGAGCAGCACAATCTGCTGATATAATCATTAATGCAGCCAATGTAGATCATACTGGAGCAATAGTGACGCTTGTTACAGCCCTTGAACATAGTGGAAAATTATTTATTCACACTAGCGGATCTTCTATTGTCGCCGATCATGCAGATGGAGCGTATGAGGCAGAAGCATTAACAGAGGATGATTATTTTGAGCCAGTCCCTTTCAGACGTTCGCGTGTTGACATGAATCGGTATGTAAGGCAAGCATCAATTGATAAAGGAATTCGAACTGTTGTTATATGTCCATCTATGATTTATGGCGATGGAAAAGGAATACAGACAAATAGTGACCAAATACCTAAATTAATAGATATTGCAAAACATGTAGGTGCAGGTGTATATTTTGGCAAAGGTCTGAATCGATATTCAAATGTTTACATTGACGATTTGATTGATCTATATATCCTAGTAATTGACAAGGCTCCAGGGGGATCGTTCTTTTTTGCAGAAAATGGTTCTAATTCCTTTATAGAAATAGCTGAAATGATTAGTAGCTATCTTGGACTAAACGGGAAAATCGCAGATTTAACTGTTGAACACGTGATAAATGATTATGGAGAGGAAGCGCGTCTAGGTGTTACTTCAAACAGTATGGTAAAATCATTAAATGCCAGATTGCTTGGTTGGCAACCCAATGGCCCGTCTCTTGATCAATACCTATCAAACAAAAAATAAGAATTACTATACAAGTACAATTTTTAGATCAACAAATACATTTAGCTGTTAATTTATATGTAGGAGTCAGAAGCTGATGAATAGTATTCGTTGATATGAGGAATAATGAAAGTTAAGACTAATCGAATGGGGAGCCACGTACTTGATTAAATTGAGTGATTTTGATATTTTTGACGATAAAGTTGAGTAGGAGCCATTATTTATGTGGTATTGGGGGTTATTTACAATACTTAAACCATTGATTAATAATTACGTCTGAATTCATTTGGTGTTATGCCAGTGTTTTTCTTGAAGAACTGACTGAAATTGGGTTGATCGGCAAAACCTATACAATAGCCTATCTCTTGCAGAGTCCAATCAGTTTGCAAAAGTAAAGCTTTGCTCTCGTCCAATAGACGATTTCTGATATGTGTGCTTATATTTTGGCCAGTGTGTTTTTTTAATAAAACATTCAAATGATTAGGGTGAAGAGATAATTTATCAGCAAATTCTTTTGCTGTTTTCATTTTAACGGGGTTATTGTAATTTATACTTGCTGTTTGACTTTCAAGCAATTGAAAGAAGTTGTGAATATGACGGAGTTCACTATTAATAGCATTAAATAATGGGAAATCCACATTCTTAATGCTCTCAAGTATGATTAATTGTATATAGGCCATTAAGGTTTCTTCAGCTAGCACTCCTCCTGTTTCGCCTTCTTGATGCATTTGTTTGAACTGAGCATTTATAGTGTTTACACTGCATTCCGGCAGGTAGATCACACTCCGACTAGTGTTACTAAACACACGGTATTTATCTATAACGGATTTTAATATTGGATGAGCATCAATGTATCTCTTTTTGAAGAGGGTGTAGTATCCTGATGATTGATAACTTGAAAGATTATTCCATGATATAATTTCATTTGGATGAATAAATATAATTGCTGGCTTATCAATTTTATAGGTTCTAGTGCCTAAGTTAAATATGCCGGTTCCATTTGTAATGAGAAGAATCTTGTAAAAATCGCGACGGTTAGGTGATAAGTAATTTTTACAAGCACTTTGCTCACGATCGAATACTCTAATGTTCCAGTCTTCGTAATAATTTCTTGTGACTGGAATTAAATCAGAGATAGTGCGTAGTTGCTCAATGCATTTAAGATCTAATGTTTGCCCTAACATCTTATTTCTATTTGAATGGTTTATAGCAAAAATCAGCACTCGGGGATCTTGATTAGTCGATTCATTTCTAGCCAGTTGTATATTTTGACCTTTTCTGTCTGATTTGATGTAGTGTTAGCAATGGCTTTTGCAATATCCTTGCCATCAATTTCTTTGTAATCTACTTGTTTGCCTATGAAAATAGGATAAATGAGTTTCCATACTTTCATTCCAATTTTTTCAAATGGTCGTTTGTCTTTTCGGTTCCCAACAATCATTGTAGGTCTGAAAATGTGTGTATGATCGAAATCCAACGCAATTATGTCACGTTCTGTTTCCCCTTTGGTTCTTACATATTTAAATTTTGAAGAAGCATTTGCTCCGGCAGCTGTTACCACGAACACCGATTTGGTTCCATTTTGTTTCAATATTTTAGAGGCTATTACCGGATAGTCATGATCAATCTGATAAAATTGAGTAGAACTTTGTTTGCTGTTTTGACTTGCTCCCAAAGCAAAGAATGCTTCATCTACCGTAAGATGTTCAATTAATTGGGGCATTGACTCAAATCCGCCAATTAAGATATTCAGCTTAGGGTGTTCAATGCCCAGAGGTTTCCTTGTAACGGCATAAATTTCTTTGTAGTCGGAGTTATTTAACAACTCCTGAAGCAAGTGAGAGCCCACAAAGCCACTTGCTCCAAATACTATGGCTTTTTTCATTTTTGGTATTTTTTGTAACTAGTAATTAACTTTCATATTTGAAAATAATCAGATGTAGAATTGCTACATTCTTTAAAATATTGTTTTGGCGTTTTTCCAGATAATTCACGAAAATCATTAATCATGTGTGATTGGTCGTAGTACCCACAACGATATGCCAGTTCTGTAAGGCTTTCGAAAGGATATAGTTCATGGGTATATAGCGTATATTGAAATCGAATGACTTTAAGGAACTGTTTGGGTGATAGTCCAACCATTTGTTTGAATATTCGTTCGTGCTGCTTTCGGCTCAAACAAGCTTCTGAAGCTAGCAGGTCACCAGTTACCATACCGCTGGAACGGTTAATAAAGCTGATATTATGAAAAATTCTTTTCCAACTATATTCTGATTTGCATGACAATCTAATTAGAAGAAAACTCTCAATGTGCTTCACTTTATCTTCGAGTGTGGGCAAATCATAGAGTTGCTCTTCTAGCTCACGGGCGGGTGTTCCAATAACATCACTCAGATCAAGAGTTTCGTTGGCTAATTCGTCGATAGGAAGATCAAAAAACAAACTTGTACTGTGTGGAAAAAATTGAATGGAAAGCATCGATATTTTTCCTGTAGGCAAAACATCAAAGAATCCTGTTTTTTGACCACTGAGAATGATTCCGGGTTGCATTTCATCAATAAAAGTTCTCTTTTTTAGGCGATCAGCGAAATGAAAAGTTAGTTCCACATAACCTGTTGGTATTACACGTTCGCCCACAGCCTCGTAAGCTTCCATTTCAAGAAACCAGTAACGCTTGATATACATCGATAGTGATGTAGAAGGTTTAATTAGACGAAAGTTCATAAAATACAATTTATACGATAGATAAAAGTAGAATACCAGCTCTACCAGTTTTGGCAGAGCTGGTAATGTTAGAATTACTCTCCGTACAATCCTAGTCGATTACCTTCAGGATCAATAAATAAAGCAAAATAGCCACGTCCATCAGCTTCAATTTTACATTTTGGTCGATCAATTATTCCACCATGAGCTACAACACGTTCAATCCAACTATCGATGTTGGTTCCAGTATTCATACTTACCAACACACCATCTTTCGATGGTTTGAAATCGGGAGCAAGAAAAATAGCTCCTGCATCATTGGGAAGGAGTGCCATTTTCTCTGTTCCACAATTAATGCCTTCAAGTTCCACACCCAGTAACTTGCTGTAAAAATTTACAGCACGATCGAAATTCACAGCTGGAATTTCTACCCAATAAAAAATCTTTTTCATTTTCATCTGTTTTTAATTGTTAGACCAGACAAAAGTAGATGAATGAAACCCTCAATAATTGGAGAAAACAGACATCCTGAATGCTGTTAAGATACCTAGGTGTTTATCTCGAACCTGATGATATTGATTTATCAACACTCTAAATTAATAGAGCTTGTCATTGATTTATTCTGCGCAGCAGCTGCACTAACTGTTACCTCATTTTTTTTTGACTGAAGTGCTGGTTTCTCTTTCTGCCATGCAGTGACAACATTAAAACGACTGGACCTTATGTACATCCGAACTCAACTGCCACATACTGTGCATTTGGTTGAGATATTTAAGATTAACGTCCGATTGGGATAACCATTCTTTCAATACTTCCATCTCCTTTCGCGACACCTCGTCCGAAAGGACTTTTATTACAAGATCCTTATAATGGTCTTCTATATCGAAAAATTCCTCCGTCATATTCTGGAGTTTTATTGTCTGAATTGCCAGCCTGCCATAATTAAAACCTGAGTATTTTGTTTTTTCAAATTCAAGATCATTCTTTACATGTCTAAGCTTATTTTTCAGCAAGTTCGATAAGTTTGTCAACGGCCGTTGGTAGTTTAATTTTTATGTTATTTCCCACTATTCTAGAAAAGAGAAAAGTCATTAAACCCGTCATTACTATCTGGTGATTTACTTCAAGTTCACCATTTTTGGCCTTAGTCATAGTATGAATGAAGTCTATTTTACACAATGGCAAAGAACTTCTACTTGTAAAGGATTTCAAATTATCGCAATCTATAATTTCAAATTTAGTTTTGGGTCCACCTATTGGTCTCAATATTCCTTTTGACCCAATTTTGAATTCTCCAAAAAGCGTTGAACTTTCGACTTCATCATCCCAAACACTCCAATTTTTGACATCATTCCAGTATTTCCATATTTGGGCTGGTGACGCTGTTGTCGTTCTACATACTTCTGTTGTCCACATTCTATTATTGTTTAAAATTATTTCAATTGTCAAAGAGAAAAGAGAGTGAAAACTATGAAATACAACCTTATCTTAGGTAAAATATATACCCAGTAGATGCAGTGCGTTATTTTGATAAAATCTCTTTTCTGTAGAAGATCGTTTTATTGGGTATATCATATATTTCAATAATTGACCCATCTTCATTAAATCCATTATTCTTGGCATATTGACTTAATGCCGGATAGACCTTCATGATGCTAAATAATACTGATAATTTCCCCTTATATGGGAACTCAGTTACAATATATTTTTGAATAGGTAAATTTTTAATCTCAAAATCACCGGTTGTTTTCAATAGTTTATCCGTGTCTTTGGGTGAAAGAATGCAACCAGCTTCAGATCTTAATTTGCTCTTTTCTACTTTCTTAGGATTGTCAAAATACTTACCAAATCCCTTAAATGTTTCGATTTGATTATCATTAAGTAATGAATAATATATTTTATCCATAACAACTCCGCTTTGACGGTAATCTCCGACTATTGATTCGTAAACTACCGTTTCACCACCTTGTTCGGCAATTTGGATATTCAAACGTTTGAAGCCTCCATAATATGAATACACAATAAGGCAAATAGTTAAAATACAGATGATTATAACAAGACCTATTTTCATAACCTTTCCTTTATTCGATTTTACGACTATTGATAATTATCATTAAAACAATTGGATAAACGGGCTTACCTATAAAAGGTAAGTCCAATTGAGAGAGATACTACACTTAGTATGTTGTCATAGGATTTCATAATTTATGGATTTTTCTTACTAAAATAGAAGTCCCTGAATAATTTACAACCCGATCCGCATGAATTGTTGTACTATCAGCAATACCTTGAGACTTTGACACAAAAACGATATTAAATATTCTATTTTTTATCATTCCGGGAAACTCGCCCTTTCGGTCGCCAATGGTCAATGTTTTTGCCTTTTCATTCCAATGAATAGGAATAACAGCATAAATGCCTTTTTCGTAATTGTAATTATCATTTTCATCTTCATAAAGAGTAAAATCAGCATCTTCACCTGTGTAAATTCTCAGCTCTATCGGATCTGCATTTCTTTCGGTAGCATATTGCATTGTTGGGCCAAACGGAATGATTGATCCTGCCTTCACAAACAGTGGCATAATATCAATTGGTGTTTGTTTGTCAATGCGTTTTCCGCCTGTTCGTTTTTCACCCGTCCAAAAATCAAACCAATCATGGTCTGCCGGCAGGTACACTGAAGTTGATTTTATTGTATTGAAATCACTTTTACCGAATTGTCCATCCCTTGTAGTGTATTGTGGTTCAGTAACGGGTGTAACCATTAACGAAGGTCCAAACATGTATTGATTAGCAATATTCAAAGCAGTTGTATCTGTCGGAAAATCCATCACAAATCCACGCATCATCGAGGCTCCTTGCGATGTTACACGCCATGCCTGTGAATAGATATAAGGTAATAAGCGATATCTGAGGTTGATGTATTTCTCCTGCACATCGTATGCCCAATATCCTTTTTCTCCAAACTGATAGATTTCTCTTGGCGTGTTCGATCCATGCGAACGAAACAAAGGTGAAAACGCTCCAAACTGAAACCAACGAACATACAACTCCTGATAAGCCGTATCAGCTACACCTTTAGGATATAATTCAGGGCGCACCCAAAAACCTCCTATATCGGTTGTCCAGTATGGAATGCCTGAAAGACAAAAGTTTATACCACCTGCTATCTGATTGTGAAACACCTGCCAGTTTCCATCAATATCACCTGACCAAGTGGATGCCCCAAATCGTTGTTGACCGGCAAAAGCTGACCGGGTCAGAATGCATACGCGTTTATCAGAGGAGGTTTTGCGTTGGTTTTCATAGACACCCTTATTGGTTTGAAGTGGAAATGCATTTGCAAATCGTTTAAAGCTTCCCAGAGCCGTTTGAGCCGAGTCTATTTTGCTTTGACGATCGCCTTGTTCTGGTTCTGTTGTATCAAGCCACCATGCATCCATACCTCTTGAAAATAGGTTCTTATTTATATAGTTCCAGTAAACTTCACGTGCTCTAGGGTTAAATGCATCATAAACTTTTATTTTGTCAGTACTCTCCCATGTTTTAAAGTTGAATAGCATACCTTTTTCTTTCAATTCATTATAAATAGCTGTACTGTCACCGAAAGCAGGCCAAACCACAATCATGAGATGTGCATGGTTATTATGAATTTTGTCAATCATACCTTTGGGATCTGGAAATTTGGAATTATCAAATTCTGTCGAGTTCCAAAGTTTTTCATCCATTCCCCAATAACGCCAGTCTTGTATGATATTATCCAAAGGCACTTTCAAGGAACGAAACTTATCCACCACTCCAGTAATTTCATCTTGACTCTGATATCGTTCTCTGCTTTGCCAAAAGCCAAAAGCCCATTTTCCAAACATCGGGGCATTACCTGTTAGTTCTCGGTATGCCGAAACAGTACCATCGGCAGATCCACCATAAACAAAATAATAATCAATACAATCACCAATTTCAGATTCAAACGAAGTTCCATTAGTATTATCAGTAAAGTTGGTTGCTGAATAGTTATCCCACAACAATCCATACCCCTTTGATGAGAGCAAAAACGGATTGGCAACATACATATTTCGTTGTTTCAATAAGAGTGTATGATTTCGGAAATTGATTATTCCCCGCTGATCCTGTCCCAACCCATACACAGCTTCGGAACCTGAGAGTTTGAATAGTTGTTTGATCTTATACGATTCACCGTTTATGTCGGTAGTCGGAAGAAAAGTTGGTTTATTGACTGATTCTGTTAATAAAAGTCGATTATTCAAATCGAAGAAAGCTATAGCTCCTGTCTGCTTGTTAATTTTAATTTTTAATTTTTGAGTGGTTAGAATAAATTCCGTTGTGGTTTCTTGATGATTTATTTCTATACCACCCTGTGGTAAAATTACCGACAAACTCGGTTTGTCTAACTTGTCGATAGTAGGAGATTTGATTACTCGAATAATCTTTTCTCCGTAAGTTTCAACTTTTACGTTCAAACCACTGGTGGTCAGTGAAAAGACCGATTTGTTTTCAAAGTTTGCCGCTTTAGCCACAATGATTTCGGAAAAAAGGAACAATGCAATGAGAAATAATGGATTAATTTTTTTCATGATATATATTGCTATAAGGGTTTGTAATTATGCGTTATGCTTAGATGAAAACAATAGATTTAGCGCAAAAGATATCGCTTACAACTTTTTCGATCGGCACGACATCTTTTGTATAATTAACTACAGTACAATCGCTTAAGATTGTACGTGATTTCGCAATAGCTCTCTCGACCCCTCTTGTAAGGTCAGTCATTATTGGAGCATTATTAATCAAATTGTTCATCCTGCATTTTATATCTAGCGGTCGATGGTATGAGTAAGGAAGTGTTGCATCTCACTAAAAGCCTATTTTTCTTAATGTCTGCCGATATTCTGACCTTCATAATTTTTCTTTACTTTTTCACGACTATTTTCAAAACCATGAGCAGGTATAAAAATGCTACAGTTTGTCTCTAACAACTTTCCCCAACTATTAATCATTACTTTTGGATTGTCTGCAAACGGTGGAAAAATCGATGATTTAAATACTCCGAACATTGCATCGCCCACAATTGCAATTTCATTATCTACAATAAGACTGATTGAACCAACAGAATGACCAGGAGTATGCATCAAATATGCGTTAAACCCCAAATCTTTCAAGACCAATATAGAATCGACTAATATATCAGGTTGGCATGGCGCATAGTTATACTTAGCTGATATTTTGTCTCCAATCATGTTAATTAAAAATCGAGTAAAAAAATTTGTTCCTCGCGGGAAATTATTTATTCCATTACTAATATACAATTCCTCATCTCGATGAACAACTACTTGTGGATCATAATACTTTTTTAAATTAAATGAATTTGCAGCATGATCGAAATGAGTATGTGTCAAAATCAGAAAATCAAGTTTATTAATGTTTAAAGACTTGAGATTGTTATCCAATTTCCGCCATTTTCTGGCCGGAGCTGTGTCAATTAATATGTTTTTTTTACCATTAGTTAAAAGGAATACATTGCTTCTACCAGAAAGTATCTGAATTAATTGATAACCACTTTTTGTACTCCACGTTTTCATTTAGAATAGACATTATTGATTTGCACCACCGTTTACATAAAGATGCTGACCATTAACAAACGAAGCTAAATCGCTAGCAAAGAATTCGGCAATGTTAGCAACATCTTCTATTTCTGCGAGTCTTCCCATCGGACAGCTGTCAACCAGAGATTTCCGCAATATTGGGTAAGCTTCTGGATCAACAAAAATACCCGAATGGTCAACAGCGAATGGAACGATGGAATTCACAGTCACTCCACGATGTCCAATTTCTTTGGATAGAATATCTATCAAATATTGAGGTGCTGCTTGACTTCCGCCATACACTGCTTTCCCTTGAGTAGGAGACGTGGCGTTAGACACAATATAAATAATGCGACCATTATCTTCTACATTAATTGCTGCTTGCTGCATAGTAAAGTATGCTCCTTTAGTATTAATTGAAAACAAATGCTCAAATTGCTCCTCGGTAAATTCAATTACAGGAGTATTGATCATACATACACTTGCATTAGCTACCACAATATCAATCTTTCCAAAAACGGCTTTTGCCTCAGCAAATAAGCGTTTGATGTCTTCCATCTTGCTCACGTCTGCCTTGATAGCAATCACTTTAGCTCCCATTGCTTTGATATTGCTTATGACTTCTTCAGCAGACACGACATCCTTTGAATAATTAATAACAATACACGCTCCTAAGGCAGCATATCTTTCTGCGATAGCTTTTCCAAGTCCTCTTGTAGAGCCAGTAATTATTGCTACTTTATTTCTTAAACTATTCATTTTTCATTTTATATGTTTATCTGACGAGGGTTGTAAAGCTATCACCCTTTGCGAAACTTGTCAGTAAAAACCGGGTTTGCAAATTACAATGAAGCCAGAATGAAGTATGCCCTAGCGTTAAGTGCGTCTTTATTCCTTTTTGAAAATATCTAAAATGTTGATATAATTACGAACCAAATGCAACATATTGGTTTCTATTATTCTCATACTGTTCAATGTGATCAAGTAAATAATCAACACAATAAGCGCCATTGGATTCTTCTCTATCATATACCTGTTGTCCAAGCTCTTCATTTTCCAGAGAAGCTAAATAAACAGGAACAGATCTTATAACAAATTCATTTATACATTCTTGCCAATCTCCTCATATTGTTTCTTTAGCGATATGCGGTATTGCTTCAAATTTTATAAAATATCCTTTGATATAATTCCACAGTTCATCAGTAAGTGGATTAATAAACGAATGGCTAAATTCGTGCCTGATCATATATTTTAGATAATAAGCATCGCCAAAATATGGAATATCTATTTTTTACCCCTTGTTGGCAGTTCGTTGTTCTTTCGTCCGCTTTCTTTCAACTCTTTAATTTCATAATCAACTAAGCCATACCACCGTTAATACCAATATTTTGTGCAGAAATCCATTTTGCATCGTCACTGGCAAGAAAAACGATAACTTTGGCTATATCTTCTGGAATTCCTATTCGGTTGAAAGCCGACATACTAGCAAGACGAGCAACCATTTCCTCGGATTTCCCTTCCATAAACAATTCAGTACTGGTGGGACCCGGAGATACAGAATTAACATTGATTCCACGAGAGCCGATTTCTTTTGCAAAGACTCGGGTGAGTTGTTCTACTGCTGATTTAGTAGCGACATAAGGACCGTAAGTTGGCAACATTATACGATTTACTGATGTTGAAAAGTTGATGATACTACCATGATTGGCCAACTTTGTAGCGGCTTCACGTAATGAATAAAAAACGCCTTTGATATTGATGTCAATGATTTTTTCAAAATCGTCATCTGTAGTGTCTTTAATCAGTTTGTTGAACATGACACCCGCATTGTTTACGAGGATGTCAATTCTCCCATAATGAGTTATTGCTTCGTCAAATAAGCGTTTCATCTCTAGGGCATTGCTCACATCAGCTTGTATGGCAAAAGCTGTACCTCCGAAAGCTTCGATTTCGGCTACGACCTTATCGGCAGATTTTTTATTACCAGCATAATTAATGACTATTTTAGCACCTTCTTTTGCTAATGCTTTGGCTATTTGTGCGCCAAT
>JBBIID010000005.1:17149-19997 GCA_037446675.1 Paludibacter sp. | reverse complement strand
TGTGTCGAGTTATCCGGATGTCTCCGAGTACGATCCATCGTTGTTATTTGCTACTAATTTAGGTAATTTGGGCGACGGACGACCTTCAGGTTTATATCATTCAAAAAAATCATCCATCATAAACAAACAAATGAAATGGTTGCAAGATGTGGATTTTGACGGTGTTGCCGTGCAACGTTTCGTAGGTGGAATAGGCAAATCGATTACTATTTCCGATGAATCGCATTTGAGTAATGTGAAAAATGCTTGTGAGGCAACCGGACGCTTGTTTTATATCTGCTACGATCTGAATGGCACTGATGCCACTATTATTGATCGAATGAAAAAGGATTGGGTGTACGAAATTGAACAAATACGCGCGCTGACTTCGTCGGACAATTATGCCACAGTAGATGGTAAACCGGTTGTTGAACTTTGGGGTGTGGGTTATGGTATGGCAACAGCCGAACAATGCACTGGTTTGATTAGCTTTCTGCAAGAACGTGGCTGTTATGTGATTGGTGGAACTCCGCGTGACTGGCGGACAAATCCGGGTACTGGTTTTAGTGCTGTATTCAAATTATTGGATTGTGTTTCTCCCTGGACAGTTGGAGCGTATGGCGATATCAACGGAGCGAATAATTATAAGAACAGCTTTATGACTGGTGATAAATCCTATTGTACCACCAATGAAATGGATTATTTACCGGTTGTTTTTGCAGGAAGTGCCAATTGGCTTTCTTCGAGTTTGTCTTTTTCTCAGGTCGATCGTAAGGGTGGAATGTTGCTCTGGACGCAAGTACTGAATGCCAAATCCATTGGACTGAATTCTGTTTATTATGCTATGCTGGACGAATTTGAAGAAAGTACCAACTTGATCAAAGGAGCAGTTGATTATTTTGATTTGCCAGTTAATCAATACTTTGAAACGTTTTCAAAAAATGGTATTTGGGTTTCGAGCGATTACTACTTACGATTGTCGGCCTATACTTCCAAAATGTTGAGAGGCGAAAAGCCCGTGTCTTCTACAATTCCAGTACCTTATTCCGAAGGTCCGGTTTACTACAGAAATAGTTTTGAAAGCAGATATACTTCCATTAATACCAATGGCGAAGGACGGAATGGGACGGTCGGCGATTATTACATTACTCTCCCGATAGATCCGTGTTTCTATAATCCGGCTAAACAAACGGGCAGCGGTGTTACTTCTCCGGTCTGTGTTATCGAGGAAGCGAATGCCCCTTACATCAAAACCGGACTTTATGCCGCGAAGGTTTCGGGAAATCCCACATCAGCCAGTTTAGCTTCGCATTATTACAAATTTGCCGAAACAAAAATTGCTGTAAAGGCAGATATGCAGTTGAGTTTTTATAAATATACGGTTGATGAATTAGGAGTTTATACTTCGGTAGATCTAATGTTTAAATCCGGAAAATTCTTGAGAAATCTTTCAGGTTATTTGGATAATTTCGGAAATGGATTAAATCCGCAAAACGGTCATGGTTCGGTAGGAGCAGGTTGGGAAAAATTCACCTGTCAGATAGGGAAGGGTGAATTGCTGGGCGACACCATCACCGGAATTATTCTTGGTTACGATCATCCTGCCGCCAGTGGAACTTATACTGCCTATTTTGATGATATCATCATTCAGGATTCCAGCGATGATTATACTTCGGTTTCGAATATATTGGCTCTTTCAAATGCTTTTGTTCATTCAGAAAATGGAGCGATTTACATTCGTCCGGTTGGGTACTCTAAAATAAAAATATACAACCTTTCCGGGCAACTTATTTTCAGCCAACAAACAGAAAATGCTATTCGAAAACAACTCGAAAAAGGGATGTATGTTCTTCGAATTGAAAATAATGGCAAAGTCGAAAGCCGGAGTATAATCGTGGATTAGGATTTAACGAAATGATCAGATTTATAGCACAACATAGAATGGATAATACTCACCAATTGAAATACAAAATTGCAGTTTTCTTGCTCATAATAAGCAGCATGGCATTTGCTCAGAAAGTGGAATGGATTTCTACTACCGAGAAAGCTCCGTGGATGAAGGAGAAAACTCCTGCCATGAAAAAAGTAGCGGAGAAAGGGAACAAGGTAATTGAAATTTATCCGGAGAAGAGCTTTCAAAAAATGACCGGTTTCGGTGGTTGTTTCAATGAATTTGGGTACGAAGCATTGAAAAACTTACCTGCAGAAAAACAGGAAAGCATTTTCAAGGAACTTTTTTCGACTGATGGAGCTAATTTTCAGTTGAACCGATTGCCGATTGGCGCAAGCGATTATTCATTGGACTTTTATTCGTTCGACGAAACAAAAAATGATTTTGAACTAAAAGATTTCTCGATTGAACGCGATAAAAACTGCCTGATTCCCTATATCAAAAAAGCACAGAAATATTGTCCGGAAATGAAGTTTTTTGCTTCACCCTGGTGTCCTCCATCATGGATGAAAACAAATGAAAACTATGCCTGTCAGTCGAATTCCAATTACAATCAACTCTCACCTGAGTTGCAGTCGGTTTCGGGTACTACCGGGTTTAAAATGCTAAACGGTTACCTAAATACCTATGCTTTGTATTTTTCAAAATATCTTGATGCATATAAAAATGAGGGAATAAACATTGGCGATTTGCATGTGCAGAATGAAGTGCTTGCCGAGCAAATTTTCCCGAGTTGTATTTGGCAACCTCAGGACATTGCATTATTTATAAGCAATTATCTGGGACCACGTTTTGATAAAGAAGGTCGCAATGTAAATATATGGCTGGGAACACTGAATGTAGGAGATTTTCAATACATAAAAACTGCAATGAGCAATACTGTTGCTGCAAAATACATAAAGGGATTTGGTTATCAGT
>JBBIID010000005.1:0-17135 GCA_037446675.1 Paludibacter sp. | reverse complement strand
AACTCTATTGCCGAAACTCGTCGCGTTTATCCTGACAAACATTTGATGCAGACGGAAAATGAATGTGGTGGTGGAGAAAATAACTGGAAATCTGCCGAATACACTTGGTCGCTTATAAAACATTACATTGGCAATGGTGCCGAAGCCTATATATATTGGAATTTTATACTTCAAACGCCCGGTGTAAGTCATTGGGGCTGGGTTCAAAATTCAATGGTTACCATTAATAAAACCAGTGGAGAAGTGGTTTATACACCTGAATATTATGTAATGAAACATTTAAGCCATTTTGTAAAACCGGGTGCTTTGTTTCTTGAGGTTTCTGATAACGATGATACGCTGGCTTTCAAAAACCCGGATGGATCTGTAGTAATCGTATTGGCAAATCTAACCAACGCTATGGCTATAAAAACGCTGAAAATAGATAATAACATCCTGGAAATTAATATGAAAGCAAATTCGTTTAATACGCTTAAGCTTTCATATATAAATTAAAAATTAGCAATCACTTATTTCAATATCAAAAGTAATTTTTTTTGAAAAACACAATGAATAATCTAACAAAAAGAATCGGTTTAGCTGCCTTGTTTTTAGGATCATTGCTATCCGTTTCCTACGGAAATAACATCCTGACTGAAAACTTTGACAATGTTTCTACTCCTCTCACAACCATTGGTCGAGGGAATTGCCGGATAGAAAATGGGGTCTTTAAATCGAAAGATGCGTACACTTGCTTTGGTGACAAGGGTATGCAGAATTATCGTTTTTCTTTCAGTGCGCGAGCTCCTAAAGATGCCGAACAGGTACAGATTTGGGCTGGTTTCAGGGCTTTCAACCGTAACGATCGTTATGTTGTCGGTTTTCAGGGAGGTTTGCTCAACGAATTGTATCTGAGCAGAATGGGCTACATGGGTGCGGATGAGTTATTAGGACTTGCCATGCTCGACTTTCACCCCGAGACTGGAGTTTGGTACAATTTGAAAGTAGAGGTTTGTGGAAATCGAATCCGCATTTTTGTAAATGATGAAGTTTTGCCCCGCATTGATGTGACTGATAAAAATGCAGGTTTGGCTCCTTCGGGTTACGTAACTTTGGGTGGAGGCTGGATAGATACTGAATTCGACAATCTTAGAATTGAATCACTCTCAGCTGATGCGCTTAATGAAATTTCTGCAACTGTTTACAAAAAACAGATAACAGAACAGGAAAAAGAGAAAAAGCGTGTTGAAGAACGCTCCGGATTTCAATCGAAAAAAATAGTATCTCTGAATCCGTTACGAACTGAAATTTCGTTGAATGGAAATTGGTTGTTTATGCCGGATTATCCGTTAGCAGATAAAAACTCGCCTGCCGAATCAGCGGTAAGCGATCAGAATTGGCATGTGATGACCGTTCCAAATTTTTGGAATCCGATTCGTATATGGTTGCATGGCGAAACCATGAATAATAACAAATTTCCGAAAGGAGTTTCCGATACGTATTACCAGAAAGAAACTTCCCGTTGCGAAAACTACACTTTCGATTTCCGTCGTACAAAGGCAGCTTGGTATCGGCAATGGATCGAGCTCCCTGCAGGAGTGGAAACTAAAGTATCGGAACTGGTGTTTGATGCTGTTAGCAAAATGGCGGAAATATATGTGAACGGAACGCAAGTTGCCAAACATATTGGTATGTTTGGTGAGATAAGAGTTGATGTCTCTAAGTATTTAAAACCGGGAAAAAATTTGATTGCAGTTCACGTTATAAAGGATTATGGCGATGACAAAAAAGAATCTGCTCAAGCCGATTTCTATTCAATAGCCCGCACAGGTGAAGCTTCATCAAGTCGTAAAGTGGGCGATGCAGCTGCAATTCCGGTTACTAAAGATTTGTTGAGAAGCATAGCGCACGGATTTTATCAGGATGATCCTGCCGGAATCTGGCAACCGGTTTCGCTTGTTATCAGCAATTCGGTACGGGTGGAAGATGTGTTTATTCGTCCGGCTTTGGACGGCGCTACCTTTGATGTGACTTTAAAAAATCATTCCGATAAAAAGTCAAAATTTAATCTGGCAACTGATATAGTAGATAAAGAAACCGGCAACGTATTTTATACCGACAACTCATTGACGGGAATTGAAATTGCGGCAGGTGAAGAAAAAGTAGTGACTTATTCGGTGGCGAATCTTAAACCGCGCCTTTGGACACCCGAACATCCAAATTTGTACGATTTTAAATTCAAAATCGTAGGAAAAAAGAATTTGGAAGAAGACGTGTTGAGCATTTGTTCGGGTTTCAGAACATTTGAAAGCAAAAACGGAATGTTCTACCTTAACGGTATTCCATATTGGTTGCGCGGTGGCAATCATACTGCTTTTGCACTTGCCCCGAACGATTCTGTTATGGCTAACACTTTTTATCAATTGATGAAAGCGGGCAATATCGAAATAACGCGCACACACACCACTCCATATAACGAACTTTGGATTGATGCTGCCGATAAAAACGGAATTGGAATTAGTCACGAAGGCACATGGCCATGGTTGATGATTCACAATACTATGCCAGATAAATCGCTGATTGACATGTGGGCGGATGAATACATGAGTTTGTTGAAAAAATACAGAAATCATCCTTCTATATTGTTTTGGACGATCAATAACGAGATGAAATTTTACGATTTGGAGCCGGATATGGAACGCAGAAAAGAGAAAATGCGAATAATTTCGGCCGTAGTAAAACGTATGCGTGAGATAGATCCAACTCGTCCGATTAGTTTCGACTCTAACTATAGCAGAAATGAGGATATGTTTGGAAAAGATTTCTTCAAAGATATTGACGATGGTGATATCGATGATGTTCATGCTTATTTCAACTGGTACGATCATACTGTTTTCAAACAATTCAAAGGCGAATTCCAACGCGATCATAAAAACGAAAGCCGTCCGCTTATCAGTCAGGAAATGTCCACCGGATATCCAAGTACCGAAACAGGACATGCTACGCGTTTCTATACGTTGGTACATCAAAATCCGCAAACACTCATTGGTTATCAGGCTTATGCATTTGGAAATCCCGACGCTTTCCTGAAAACACAAGCATTTATCACGGGTGAATTGGCCGAAGCGCTTCGCCGCTCGAACGAGAAAATGTCCGGAGTGTTGCATTTTGCTTTGCTCACATGGTTCCGTAACGTTTATGATGCAAAAAACATCGAACCATATCCTACTTATTATGCTATTCAACGTGCTTTGCAGCCTGTTTTGGTTAGTGCCGAACTTTGGGGACGGCATTTCTATGCCGGCGAATCGCTTCCTACACGCTTTTGTGTAGTTAATGATCTGGAAGATGGACGAACATTGAAACCCGGTTTGATTTATTGGTCGCTCGAAACCGAGAATGGACAAAAGCTGGCGAAAGGAACTGTTGAAGTACCGGAAGTTGCAAACTACAAACGTTTCTGGGTAACTCCACAAATTACAATTCCCGAAAACCTGCCAACTGACAAAACAAAAGCAAAATTAAAACTTCGACTTACCGAGGAAGGCAAACAGGTTTCTGTAAATGAATATGATGTGCTGCTCTCTCAAAAAAGTTGGGTGCAAACAAATAATGAAAAGACAATTACGTTGCTGGACGGCAATAATTTATCAAAATCACTCGATTATATTGGAACAAAATACGTGAAAGTAAATAGTGTGGCTGATGCAATGAAGTTGAAAAACGGAACATTGCTTCTGTCTGGGTTAGATAAGAGTCTGCCTGCAAGTGATGTTGCTTCGTTGAGAAATTTCATTTCCAAAGGAGGAAAAGTGCTTGTATTGAATAGCGAAGAATTATCTAAAACTCTTTTCCCGGAATATATTTCCGGCTGGTTAACTCCTACCGAAGGTGATATTGTGAACATGGAAATTCCTGAGTCACCAATTTTTAATGATATCGATTTGCTGGAACTTCGCTATTTCAACAATAATCAACCGGAGGTTCCAACGGTTTGCCATAGCGCATTCAAAATCAATCGTAATGCAAATGCCGAAGAGATGGCAAACCAAACTAAAATTCACGGATATATCGAAGGCGAAATGGATGCCCGCTCCGAGTATGTGAAGAAGATTAAAGGTTTCCCGATATTAAAAATAACCGACGGCAAGGGTGTAGCGCTGATTTCAACGATGTCGCACGAAAAAACGACGACCGATCCTATTGCTGGTCGATTGCTTTCAAATATGATCAATGAGATGTTGGCGAAATAAAAATGAGATTAAAATCAAAAAATGGAATTTTTTGCTTACTCAAAGAGACGATTCATCGTTTCAATCTTTACTATTAATAAAAAATTTTCAGTATGAAGTTCAAAGGTAATTTGTTGTTGCTTAGTATTATTATTACTTGCTTTTCTTGTGTAGGGAAAAGCAATGAAAAAATGCCGATTGATTATGTAAATCCTTACATCGGCAACATTAGCCATTTATTGGTGCCTACATATCCAACGGTTCATTTGCCTAATGGCATGTTGAGAGTTTATCCGGATCGAGAAGATTATACTTCGGATAGAATGAAAGGTTTGCCGGTGGCAGTCACAAGCCATAGAGGCAGTACAGCATTCAATATCAGTCCGGTGCAGGGAGACGCAGTGCTAACCGGATCGGTGCAGTATTACACTTACGACAATGAAAGCGTAACTCCGTATCGATATTCGGTTGATTTAGACGAAGCGGATATGTCTGTCGATTATGCTCCTACGCATCATGCCGGGGTTTATAACATTAGTTTGGGAAAAACTGATCATAACTACATCGTTGTGAATGTAGGAAATGGTGAGTTAAAAGTTTCCGGCAGTACAATTTCCGGTTATCAGGTGATTGATAATAGTATTGCCCGTATTTATTTATACCTCGAAACAGAAAACGCTCCATTGGCAGTTGGAACATGGAATAGTAACACCATACTTTATGGCGAAAAATCGGTAAAAGGAAATAATAAAGCGGTGGTAATGAAATTTTCAAAAGATCTTCAATCGCTTCACTTGCGTTATGGAATTTCATTCATAAGTGTTGAACAGGCCAAACGGAATTTGGCGAAAGAAATAACCTCTTATAATGTTGACGAAATAGCAGCAAAAGGAAAAGAAATCTGGAATAAAGCGCTGAGTAAAATTCAGGTTGAAGGTGGTACAGATGCCGAAAAAACCGTATTTTATACTTCTTTGTACCGAACCTACGAACGCATGATTAATATCAGTGAAGATGGTCATTATTTTAGTGCTTTCGATGGTAAAGTGCACGACGATGAAGGTAGTCCGTTTTATACCGACGATTGGATTTGGGATACATATCGGGCAACTCATCCGCTTCGTGTGCTTATTGAGCCGGAAATGGAGCTTAATATGATTCGCTCCTATATTCGTATGGCAAAGCAATCAAGTGATGGTTGGATGCCTACCTTCCCAGAAGTGACCGGCGATAGTCACCGAATGAACGGAAATCATGCGGTGGCCGTAATTGCCGATGCTTACAGCAAAGGGTTGAATGATTTTGATTTGGAAGCTGCTTATAAAGCATGTAAAGGTGCATTAAACGAGAAATCGCTTTTGCCATGGAAGAAAATTCCGCTAACAGGTTTAGATAAATTCTATGCAGAAAAAGGATATTTCCCTGCGCTAAAACCGGGTGAAAAAGAAACTTACAGTGAAGTGGATTCTTGGGAAAAAAGACAGCCAGTGGCGGTAACATTGGGAAATTGTTTCGACAATTGGTGTCTGGCACAGATTGCAAAAACTTTGAATTACACCGACGATTATCTTCGTTTTAAACAGGTTTCGTACAATTATAGAAACTTATATAATGCACAAACCGGATTTTTCCATCCGAAAGATGCTACGGGTAAATTTATCGAACCATTCGATTATCGTTTTTCGGGTGGTCCGGGAGCGCGTGAGTATTACGATGAAAACAATGGTTGGACTTTCCGTTGGGATGTGCCGCATAATGTTGGCGATTTAGTAAATCTTATGGGTGGAGCCGATAAATTTGCTCAAAATCTGGACGCAACTTTCCGTGAGCCGCTCGGTAAAAGCAAATTCGATTTCTATACCACTTTGCCGGATAATACGGGTACTGTAGGCCAGTTTTCGATGGCGAACGAACCTTCTTTGCATATTCCTTATCTTTACAATTATGCAGGTCAGCCATGGAAAACGCAAAAGCGTATTCGTCAGTTGCTGAAATATTGGTTCCGCAACGATCTAATGGGAGTTCCTGGTGACGAAGACGGTGGTGGAATGACAGCTTTTGTTGTATTCTCTTCTATGGGATTTTATCCGGTAACTCCGGGATCGGCTTCGTATAACATCGGAAGTCCAATTTTCAGTCATGTGAAAATGGATTTAGGAAACGGAAAGGTGTTCGAAGTGATTGCTGAAAACTGCTCGGACAAGAATAAATACATTCAATCGGCAACGCTGAATGGCAAAGATTGGAATAAGCCATGGTTCAGTCATAGCGATATTGCCAACGGAGGAAAGTTGGTTTTGCAAATGGGTAGCAAGCCAAATACTTCGTGGGGTTCATCTCTCGATGTTGCACCACCATCGGGTTTTAAAGATTGATATTTAGTCTTTTAGATTGGTTTTTCTTATTAGTGATGAGAGTAATATAATATGTGAATTACAATAATAATTTCTTATTAATACTCATTACAATATTGTATAGATATAAAAATTTCTTTTTTAATGCATTGAAAAGGAAATTTTTATATCTTTGCATTTTAATATAAACCTTTCATAAGAAATATTATGAACCCAACACTTCAAACACACAACTATTTGCTGAGATTTTCCATAAAACCATCGGTTCAACGTACTGCTGTTATGGAATTTCTTCTGAATAACAGGATTCATCCTACTATTGACGAAATATATTTGGCTTTAAGTCCGAATATGCCTACACTTTCGAAAACTACTGTTTACAATACGCTGGATTTATTTGTGGAGAAAGGAGCTGTTCGGGCATTGGTAATTGATGAGAAAAACGCTCGCTATGATGTGGACACTTCTGCTCACGCTCATTTTATGTGCAATAGTTGTGGTAAGGTACATGATATTTTCAATGTTAATCCAATGTTTTTTCAATTGCCGGAGTCGGATAAATTTAAAATTCAAACGGTAGAAATATCTTACTCGGGTATTTGTAACGAGTGCCAAGGAAATTGAAACAATAAATGTCAAAAATAAATGAAAGTACACTCAGGTGTACTTTTTTTTATATCTTTGGCAAGCATTTTTAAGTTATTTTTATAAATTAAATTATTTAAAATAAAATACGGAATTAAAGCTGCTTTTTATTTCCGGTTGATATTCAGCAGATTTAATTATTAAATAAATGGAAGTATGAAAAAAATAAGCATCTGTCTATTTTTATTTCTGACCCTAAATGCAGTTTATTCTCAACAAAAGGTAAAAACAGGATTTGGATTTGGAGCGTTGCCAGCTATTTCGTACGATTCGGATTTGGGTTTTCAATACGGAGCTTTGGTCAATTTGTATGATTATGGAGATGGTTCCAACTTCCCAAAATATAATCATTCGTTGTATCTTGAGCTATCTACCTACACTAAAGGAACTACAATTGCCAGAGTGAGATACGACTCTGAAAAACTCATTCCAAAAGTTCGTACAACATTGGATGTTGCTTACGTCCCGGATCAAATGGCTGATTTCTTTGGGTTTAATGGTTATCAGAGTGCATACGATGCTGCTTTGGCTAAGCAATACCGGAATTTTTATAAAAATGAAAAAGATGTTTTCCGTATTAAAGCTGATTTTCAAGGATATTTTGGCGAATCGAAGTTCGGTTGGGTTGCCGGTTATGCATTTTATAACTTCAAAATGGATACTGTGGACATTGCTAAGCTTGGATTATTTTCGGTTCCAAACGGGGATTTGTTCCAAAAGTATCAAAATTGGGGATTGATAAATCAGACTGAAGCTGCCGGGGGAAGTCTTAACTATTTCAAACTTGGTTTCAAGTACGACACGCGCGACCAGTTGGCTTGCCCTACAAAAGGAATTTTTACGGAAGCGGTAGTGCAGACTGCGCCTAAATTTGTCAATCAGGATTTTCCGCACACAAAAATGGCCGTCATTCATCGCCAGTATTTCACTTTGGCTAAAGATCTGTTATTCGCCTACAGGTTGGATTATCAAATGACGTTGGGTAATGATAAAGTGCCGTATTATGCTCAACCGGAATTGATTACAAGTTATTTGATTGCAGCAAGTAATCAAGGGCTGGGTGGCAAAAGTTCGGTGCGTGGTGTGCTGAGAAATCGTGTAGTAGGCGATGCTGTTGGTTTTGGTAACTTCGAATTCCGCTATAAATTCCTGCGTTTCGAATTGTTTAAACAAAATTTCTATTTGGGAACTAATGTGTTTTTCGATTCGGGAATAATACTGAAACCAATTGCAATGGATTTGGCTGCTGTTTCGGATGCCGATAAAGCACTTTATTTTAATGACTATAATTCAGGTAAATTTCACTCGGCAGCCGGTATTGGATTGAAAATCGGATGGAACGAAAATTTCGTGATTTCGGCTGACTTTGGAAAAGCATTCAACAAGCAGGATGGAAATACAGGTTTTTACATTGGGTTAAATTATTTGTTTTAGAATATGAAAAGAGAGTTGAATTAAGTTTAGCCAGATTATGGTGTTGATTGTTATTTCCGTTGTTATCATATTGCTGTATTTGTTTCTGATCACAATTTTTATTTTTGGGTGGAAACGGGTGTTCACTTTTGTACCGAAAGGGAACGAAAATTTGACGAAACTAATCTCCATTGTGGTTCCCTGCCGCAATGAGGAAGCGAATATTCGTCGATTCATATCGGCTATTGCCCAGCAAAGCTATCAGCATTTCGAGCTAATTTTAGTGAACGACCATTCTACCGATCGTACCAGAAATTATATAAAAACAGCTCAAGCCACGCTTCCGAATATCGTGTTGGTTGATGCACTAGGTTATGGAAAGAAAAACGCTCTGAAAGAAGGAATTCTACAGGCGAGTTCCGATTTTATTGCCACAACAGATGCTGATTGTACTCCATCTTATCATTGGTTGGAAACTTTGGTTTGTTATCAGGACAAGTATCCGACGGACTTGATTATTTTGCCCGTAAAACTGTCGTACAGTTTCAATCTTTTTTCTTATTTGCAAGCATTGGAATTCTCTACGTTGGTGGCTTCGGGCGCAGCGGCAGCAGGAGCGGGAATGCCTATTTTGTGCAATGCCGCCAACATGGCTTTTACGAAAAAAACGTGGTTGAAAAGTCGTGATGATTTACATGAAGACGAAGTTTCGGGGGATGATATATTCTTATTGCAAAGCGTAAAAAAAAGAGGAGGGAAGATTCGGTTTTTAAAATCGGAATCGGCATTTGTAACGGCTCAATCTGCTGCAAATTTACAGGAATTTATTCATCAACGTCGACGCTGGGCTGCGAAATCACCATCTTATACCGATTGGCACATTATTTTTACTGCAATTTTAATTTTGGCAGTAAGTGTTTGGGAGTTGGTGCTTTTGTCCCTTTCTTTTACCAGCTGGCTGCCTCTAATTCTTTTTGGAGCTTTATTCGTAGTAAAATACTTGGCGGATAATCTCTTTCTAATGAGGATTCGAAAGTTTTTCCAATTCGAAAAGGTATGGCTTTATTCCATACTTCTTTCTGCAATCTATCCTTTTTATATTGTTTTTGTCGGGGTTTCGGCTTTGCTTGTTAAGCCTACAAAATGGAAGTAGCTTATCGGCTGATGTAAAGCACATCGCCTGAGACGGAAGTATGGTATTTTTTCAACGGTTCTTTTGACGGACCGGAGATTGGATTCCCAAAACCAAATCCGATATCGTAAACAGAACCGCATTTTTCGCAAACAACTTCACCTAAGCCACCATCTTCAGTTGGATAAACTTTGGTATTGCGGTCGGCTTCATAAGGGCACGACATGTCGAAAGCATAGTATATTGTATTGCCTGAGTCGTCGGGACTAAGTCCAGAATAAACCAGTATGCCACCATATCCAACTCTATCGTAAACCAATTCCCCTGTTTCGAGCAGGAGAAATTGGTTTGATGAGTTTTTAAAAGTCGGATATTTAGCTGTGAGATTTAGTTGCAAAGATACCGGAACATTGGGTATTGACGAGCGATAATTGTCGTCGCAGCTCACACAAAAAAATGCAAGTAAAAAGCAAAATATATAGTATTTTAATGAACCGTTTTGCATTCTAAGAATAAAAACCATTGAGTCTAGTGAACTCTTGACTTTATGAACTTTATAAACTTTTGAACTGAATTACGCGCCCAATTCGCCGATTTTCCACAATTCATCGTCGGAGAACGATAAATTTTCCAGCGCATTAAGATTGTCTTGCAACTGTTTTACCGAACTTGTACCCACAATAACAGAATTTACATCCTCCGAACGCAAGCACCAAGCTAAAGCCATTTGAGCCAACGATTGTCCGCGGGATGCAGCAATATCATTCAACGCTTTAATTTTTTCTATTTTCTCCGGTGTAACCTGACTTCTTTGCAGGAAGCCATAACTTTGGGCTGCTCTTGAATTTTCAGGAATACCGTTAATATATTTATCGCTAAGCAGACCTTGCGATAGAGGAGAAAAGGCAATAAATCCTGCTCCGTTTTCCTTAGCGAGCGGAATAACTTCTTCTTCTATCTCGCGGGTGAAAATGCTGTATCTGTCTTGATTTATCAAACAAGGTGTTCCATTTTCCTTTAAAATACGGTAAGCTTCGCGGGCTTTTTCAGTTGGGTATTTTGAGATACCGACGTAAAGTGCTTTTCCCTGTTTTACCATGTCCGACAAAGCTCCCATCGTTTCTTCAATTGGTGTAGTAGGATCATAGCGGTGCGAATAGAAAATATCCACATAATCCAGTTTCATTCGTTTTAAACTTTGATCTAAACTGGCCATTAAATACTTGCGGGAACTTCCATCACCATATGGGCCTTCCCACATGCCATGTCCTGCTTTGGTGCTGATAATCATTTCGTCGCGATAAGAAGAAAAAAGATCCTTCAGCATTTTACCGAAATTCTTTTCGGCACTGCCGGCAGGCGTTCCGTAATTATTTGCCAAATCGAAATGGGTAATGCCATGATCGAAAGCAAATTTCAACATTTTTTCTGCTTCTTCAGCATCATCTACGTCGCCGAAGTTGTGCCATAATCCCAACGAAATGGACGGAAGTTGCAACCCACTTTTTCCACAAAAACGATAGCCAACTGATTGGGTATATCTATCTTTTGATGGTTTATATTTACTAGAATGTGACATAATTTATTTGAGTATTTATTAACTGTAAAATAGATTAAAACTGAACAGCAGGAGCTTTTTCACTGCCTTTTTCTGCTTTGAAATAAGGTTTTTTCTCGAACCCAAATATCCCGGCAATTATGCTGTTTGGGAAACTACGAATGGAAACATCGAATTTTTCTGCGAGTTCGTTGAATTTGTTTCTTTCAACAGAAATGCGATTTTCAGTGCCTTCCAACTGCGCCTGGAGTTCAAGGAAATTCTGATTTGCTTTCAAGTCCGGATAGTTTTCTGTGATCATGAGTAGTTTGCCTAATGCCGAGGTTAATTCCCCTTGTGCAGCCTGATATTCCTGCAATTTCTCAGGAGTCAGCTTATCAGCATCAACTGTTACCTGAGTCGCTTTTGCACGTGCCGCTACAACACCTTCCAACGTTTCGCTTTCGTGAGTTGCATAGCCTTTTACTGTTGCCACGAGGTTGGGGATTAAATCACCCCGGCGTTGATATTGATTTTCAACATTAGCCCACTGACTATTTACTTCTTCTTCGGCTGAAACCAACTTGTTATATGCTGTAATGCCCAATAAAACCACTGCCGCAATGGCTGCAAAAATTATAACTGTGCTTCTTTTCATATTGCTGTTTTTTATTTAAATATTTTTTTTGAACTTAATGATAAAAAATCTCTGTTCCAAAATGCTCAAAAATTTTGCTAATATTTTGAATTTTTCAACTAATAACTGTTCACTGTCAACTGTTCACTGAAACTACCATCCACTTGTGGCTCCACCACCGCCGGACATTCCTCCTCCAAAACTTCCTCCACTGAAACCGCCTCCGCCGAATCCTCCTCGTCCACTGAATAGGCTTCCTGCTGCCATAGCTCCACCAACTGCACTGCCATTTCGTGTTAAACGAGGAATATTATCGTTATGGTTTTCGTTGTATCCACAAAATTTACAGTGGTAAGTGGTTCGTTGTGTGCCGGAACTAATGTAAGTGGGAGCAATCAGCGTTCTTTTTTCTTTCATAATAAACGCCTTTGTTCCGCATTTCGGACATTCGGAATACACGCTTGGTTTATCGTAAGTGAAAATAGCTTCGTTAGCACATTTATCGCAAACAAAAACATCGTAATCCACGGCATGCAACTGTTCTTCGAACTGTTGCGAAAGCTTCAAATACTTGTCTTCGTTTTTTTCAGATAAAAGATGCATTTTTCCATCGCATACGTTGCACTGAATGGGTTCTCGTCTTATTTTGAGCATCATCAACCGACCGTACAAATTAGCAGGAATGGTAGTGAAAGGAACAGGTACAAGTAAGAAGAGATAAAGAGGATTTAGAAACAAAATAATTACGATAAATCCTATCACCGGTACGAGAATGGATATAAGTCCGACAATTCCAGCTTTTTGACTTTTAACCGCCTTGTATCTTTCCACATTAGTTTTGAACTTAGGATTTTTGCGAATTGTACGGATTGTGCTTCCGAGCCACAGCCAGCTGAACAAAGCCAGAAGAATATACGCTGCGATGGCAGTCGGTAGAACCTCGTTCCAAGCTATAGGGCTGCTTGACATATCTTCAACGGGTTCGTTTCGAATGTATTTCCCGACCTGCTGTAATCCAGCCAACATTCCGGCATCGAAATTTCCATCTCTAAATTCAGGAATCATGAATTTTGTCTCGATTCTTTTGCAGATAGCATCGGGTAAAGTGCCCTCCAGCCCATAACCGGTTTCGATGGTTACTTTTTTCTGTTCTAACACAAAAAGAACCAACACCCCGTTATTTTGCTTCGCTTTTCCAATTTTCCATTCTGCAAAAAGTCTGTTTGCAAAATCGGTAATTTCATTGTCTCCGATGGAGTATACTGCTACAACAGCAATTTCGGCTCCTGTTTGTGATTTGAGGGAGTCTATGAAGACATTCATTTGGCTTACAGCCGATGAACTCAAAATACCATCCGGGTTACTTACAAAAGCATGTGCGTTGGTTGTAATCGGATTTGGTACTGTTTTAATGGTATATCCTGAAGCAAAAGCGAAAGTTGCAACCGAACAGAATAGTATTATAAGTATCTTTTTCATAACAGTTGCATTAATTTGTGTGTTCAACAAAAAGTCAAATTAATATTTCTGTGTTTAGTTGTATGAATCAATTAGATCAATATCAAAAATCAATGTTGAATGAGGCGGAATTTTAGTCATGGTTGAAATTGTATCGTAACCAAGTTTACTTGGAATATAGAGCCTGTAAATACCACCACCGTTCATTTTTGAAACTCCTTCTTGCCAGCCTTTTACCAAGTCGGACATGTACATGTAGACTTCAGAACCGGAATCGAACGTGGAACCGTCGATTAATTTTCCAGTATAACTGACTTTTATATAACTGTTTTTGTTTGGCTTTCTGTTATATTCCCAACCTTGATAAATGACCTGATAACATAAACCACTATCAGTAAAATGGAAAGTGCTGTCTTTACCTTTCTTATCTGCGGTCAATTTTTCCATGTATAAGTCATTTTTTAATTTCCAGTCAGCCCATTCGTCTTCCTGACAAGCTGGAAGGATGATAATAAAAAGCGAGATCAGTAAAATTACAAGTGAATTCCGTTTCATGAATGATAATTATTTATTTTTTTATTTTCTAGTTCTTTATATTGTTGAGAAAAAGATTTTCTTGCAAAAACAGGCATCGACCTTTTAGGTCCCCAACCAACAAAATTGAACGGATATGTTCCTGTATTTTTTAAAACAGAAGGAAAAGAATCAAAAGTACTTCTTTTTGAGCTAATGATTCGAAATCCTTTCATAATTATTTTCTCAGCCGTAGGCCTCAAATTCTGTTCCACCGTTTTTCGTCTGTTTGCAAGCAGAATTTCTGTCAGTGGAATTTTTACCGGACAAACTTCTGCACACTTTCCGCAGAGAGACGATGCAAAACTTAAATGTGAAAAATCGTTGAAGCCACGTAAAAATGGCGTCAGAACTGAACCGATAGGGCCGCTGTATGTCGTGTCATACGTATATCCGCCAATCGTTTTGTAAACCGGACAACCATTCAAGCATGCTCCGCACCGGATACATGCCAATGCTTCATAGGCTTCGTCGTCGTTATAAACATTTGTTCGACCGTTGTCGAGCAAAATAACAATCATTTTCTCCGGACCATCCATTTCATCGGAACGACGTGCTCCGGTAAATATTGTATTGTATGCCGTAATTTGCTGTCCTGTTCCGCGTGCCGCCAAAAGTGGATAAAACAATCCCAATTGGCTCATTTTTGGAATAATCTTTTCGATTCCGGCAATAACAATATGTACTTTCGGAAAAGCTGTGGACATTAATCCGTTTCCTTCGTTTTCGGTAACCGAAATTCCTCCGATATCGGCAATCAGAAAATTAGCTCCCGTAACGCCAACGTCGGCTTGGGTATATTTTTTTCGTAACACCTGTCGCACATATTCAGTCAGTTCTTCTGGCGTGCTGTCAATCGGCGTTTCGAATTTCTCGTTGAACAAACGGGCAATATCGCCTTTTGATTTATGCATCGCTGGTGTTACAATATGATAAGGTCGCTCGCCTGCCACCTGCACTATGAATTCACCCAAGTCTGTTTCTACCGATTCGCAACCATTCTTCTCAGCTGTGTGGTTCAATTCGATTTCTTCGGTAGTCATCGATTTGCTTTTTACCAACAGTTTTGCTTCATTTTCGGCAAGAATTTTTTCTATGTAACCCGTTGCTTCGGTAGTATCTTTGGCCCACAAAACTTCAACGCCTCGCGAACTTATTTTTTCTTCAAATTCAATCAGGAACTTATCCCAGTTTGCCAACACATCACGCTTGATGGCTGCTGCCTGGTTTTTCGCTTTTTCAAGATTATTATATCTCGCCATTCCTTTTCGCACAGCTGCATCGTAGCGCGAAATGTTGAACTTTATCGTATTTCGGTGTTTCTCGTCGAAAGCGATTTGTTCTGCGTCGTGGCTGAATTTACGAGAAAAAGTCATATTTAGTTATAAAGTTCAGAAAATAATAAAGTTTGAAAAGTTAATGTACTATACAAACTAAAAAACTTGCCAGTTTTATTTTTCAAATACAAAGCTAAAACTTCCGATGCGATTTCCATCTGCAAAGAAGTCGGCGTGATAAGTTCCTTTCGGAAGAATTTCGCCTACTTTCCAGTAAAGTGCATCGCTAATGGCTTCGCCGTTATATTCAATTTTTTTTGAAGCCGAGTAGGCAATGTCCTTGTTCTCGTAATGAAATACATTGCTCGGACTTTTCGTCAGCACTTCATCATCCGGTTTTGTTATTCTCAGATAAATGATTTTCTCGCCCGGAGTTGCCGTTACATTTTTCGTAATCGTATAGTTAAACTGCAAATTTGCCGTTTGTGAGAACCATGATGTTTTTTTGTTTTTACTATTCAACGGCACCATGCTGAAATTGGTGATTTCCAAAATAGACGCACGGGTCACCACTTCATTCAGCGTTTCTTTTTCCTTCGATAACTGTTGCACGGTTTCGGTAGCAGCCTGATATTTCCGCTTTACTTCAACATTTTCTGTTTTCAACACTTTATTTATCGAGTTGAGCGAATCAATTTGATTTACATATTGAACCATGACGGCTCTAACGGTTGCAAGTTCTTTTCTCAATTCAGCAATACGTCTGGCGTTTGTCGATTTGGTAACGCGCAATTCGTCCAGCAATTGTTGCACTTTCGTTTTCTGATCCTGAAGTAGTTGGATTAATGAATCGTTTTTGATGTTGGACGTGTAACCGTCGTAATCAAGCGCCAAATCGGAATAATCTTTCTCGATTTGTTCTTTTTCAAAATTCATTTGCTCGACCATTTCGGCCATTTCCTGATCTTTCTGCTGGCTCTGGTTTACAAAATAAACGACAGCAACACCAAGTGCGAGCAAAACTACTACAGCTATAATAATGAATATGGTACTTTTCTTCATTCTAAAAATTGTCTTTTCCTTTATCTGAATTCAATTTAAAGTGTGGCTAACACTTTTTCCAGTTTGATTCCTCTCGAACCTTTTATTAAAATATAATTTTCCTTTACCGGATGTTCGGCAAAATAAGCAATCAGTTCATCCACGTTTCCAAATGTTTGAAACGGTTGATTTGTATTTTTAAACTGTTGACCTACCAAAAAAACGTTGGTGAACCCTTTTTGTTGTAGTAAATCCACCACATTTTGATGTTCGGCAGCGCTTTGGTCTCCGAGTTCCAACATGTCGCCCAATATCAAAGTTTTCTTGTCCACTTCCATTTGAGCAAAATTCATAATGGCTGCGCTCATACTGGTTGGGTTGGCATTGTAGGCATCAACCACCAGCTTGTTGTTTTCGGTAACCGTGAGTTGCGAACGGTTGTTTTGCGGAGTGTAATTTTCTAATCCACGCTTGATCTCGTCGTTTTGCAATTTGAAATAATTGCCAATAGCAACAGCTGCCATCACATTTTCCGCATTGTAAGCGCCAATTAGTTTCGTCGTAACTCCGAAAGTGTTTTTGGGTTTTGCGGTGCATTCCATTTCAAGAAAAGGAGAGCAACCTGTTATTTCGCCGTAAATCTGATATTCAGGATTAAATCCGAATCCGCAGACATTTTCAGCTTCGATAGCAAATCCTGTTTTGGTTGCCATTTCCACCAAATGTTTATTGTCTTTGTTGATAAAAATGAGATTCCCGTTTCTCAGAATATGATCGTATAGTTCCGCTTTCGTGCTTTTTACGCCTTCGAACGACCCGAATCCTTCGAGATGAGCTTTCCCTACGTTGGTAATGAT
>JBBIID010000004.1:0-20501 GCA_037446675.1 Paludibacter sp. | reverse complement strand
ACGAAGAAATATTTGGCTCCCAAGGTTCTACCGAAAGATCGTACATGCCGTCCAATACATCAGCATCTTCTCTAAAATATTCATCCGCCAAACCAGCAAACGAATGTCCGAATTCATGAACCGTTACTTCTGTAGCCAATTTATTATCGGCTGCGGTGAGGGCATAAAAATTATAAATACCGCCACCGCCATAAGTCTCCGTATTCGCTAAAATATAAATGGCATCGTAAGGTACTTCGGCTGCAATATCGCGAACGGCAAAAGAATTAGGAGTTGTCAGATAACGTGGTTCGTAAAACGTATAAAAATGTGAACCACAAGCCGTATTTTTCCAGTCGTCGTTCTGAGGTTTGGAAATTCCTGAATCGTGCGAGACAGCTGCTATGGCATAAATATTTATTCGGTTTTTGTATGTAATAAATGGTTCGTGTGTCAGTATATTATCTGCTAAACGTTTAGCATCAGCATAAAACTTACGACGATCTTTAGCCGAATAACCTTCGGCAATTACGGCAATATCAACAGCTTTTTCGGGAGATGCATTTTTCAGAATGACTTTAACCGGAACATTTTCGGGCTGGGTTTTCCGTATCAATTTATCATTGGGCGAAAATTGACAAGTGAATAATTCATCCCATTTATCGAAAACCAATCGTTTTTCAATGATAAGTTTCACACTATTCTTGGGGAATGGGAACTGAATAGTTTGTTCGAAACTTTTATTTGTAGTTTTAGCTTCGTCAGTCGATTGCCACTCATGATACAATGCACTAAAACCGTCGATATAAATCAGTTTGTTCGAAATGCTATCGATAACCCGAAAGCGGAAATCTCCCAAATTCAAATCATTCGACAAATTGGAATGCCGACCTCCCCAAAAAGGTTCTTGCTTTATTTTATCCAGAAAAACGCTGGTCTCTCTACTGTTCCCACAAAAATGGAAATCCACACGGCAGGCTTTTTCTGTAAAAAAGTCTGCATACTGTTGCGCTGACAATGTAAAAACTGATATAACCGACAATAAAAATACGAGTTTCATTTTTTGCATAAATTTCCATTTTTAATTAGAACTGCAAATTACGGAAAAAATATAATCAATTCCAACAAAAAATCCTCCCACTTGCAGCTATGCTCGTGGAAGGATTTCCTTAAAATTTTTCAGAGAAGGTTTGGTTAAGAAGATTAATCAAGAATTTATATCCGTTTCCTCAACTATTGGTTGAGCATATGTGAAACGTTTGCTTACGACTTCCACTTCCGGAAGTTTACTAATCGATTCTTTTAACTGAATCGGCACATCGAACATTGTATTATCTTGCGGAACAACGATTTCTGTCGTTTCATTTTTTTCGAAACCTACATTCCTAACGGAAAGAATATAACTACCGGGTTTCACATTCTCGATAATAAACTCGCCGTTGTTGTCGCACATATCTCCCAGCACAATTTCGTTTGTACTCGGATTAATCAATGTTGCAGTTGCATATCCTACAGGGTCGTTGTTTTGGTCCATCACCTGACCTTTGACAATACCCGAAGCGCTTGCCCAAAAAGTAATGCAAAGCATTATCGCAAGAGCTGCTATTCTATTTGTTTTATTTGCTTTCATAGTTTTTCAATTGTTTTAAATAAAAAATATTCCTTATTTTTCTTCAATAAATTAGACGGATTAAATTGCCGTTTTAGATTTATAGTAATGAAATACTTTTCGTTTGCGATAACATGAAAAAATGAAATGTCATTTTTAAATCTTATCAGCCTCAGTAGTTTTTGTTTTATTTCTTTTTAGAACAGAACTTGGCAGTTCTACCAGTTGACCATTTTTATCAATCATAATATAGCGGTTCAACGTTTCGGTAAAACCGGGTTTTGCAACTGATAAAATGTATTGACCTTCGGTAACTCCTTCAATTCGGAAGAAACCATTTTTTGCGGTGTTTCTTACAGTAATAACTTCATTTGTGTTTAAATCCAGTAAAGTAACAGTTGCACGGTACACAGCAATTTTGTCGCTGTTCACAATTTTACCTTTTATTTCACAGGTATTCTGGGCAAAAGAAAAAACGCTAAACAGAACTAGTGTCGTAATAAAAAACACTATTTTCATTCGATTTGTTTTCATAATTTTGATGTTTATAAGTTGTTTATCTATCTACTATTTTTTTGACTCAATTGTAAGAAGAATATTACATTCAAAGCTGTTAAAAACTACAACGTTTATTTTTCTTATCAACCTGCTTCATTCTAATAGACGCTAAATATCAAATAATATTACATCGATTATCAATATATTTTCAATAAAAATCAATAATTTAATCATTAGAGTGAAAATTTAACATTACCAGAAGCGTTATTTTAGAAATAAGATCCTGTAAGTAAAACGGCATCGTCACAAAACACATGAAGTTGAAATTTTCCTATTCCTTTTGAAAACAGACTAACCCTGTGTTCTTTCGAATTCTTGCAAACATACATCCTCTGAGCGTCTTTACAAACGAAATAAAATGCCTCGTTTGTTTTTTCAAATTTTCGGTTTCCAAACTGAAATCCCTTTAAAGTTCGCTTTATTGGTATGTTGCAGAATTCGTAATTTTTAAAGTGAAAATATGCACCATAAAAAAGCAGATGTTTCTTCTTATCAATTTTATTAATGGCCGACTCTGACTTGTAGACATACACCGGTTTTGTAAAGTTCCTTTCATAAATAAAATAGCTTTCGGCATCTCTTTTGTCGTCATCATTTAGTATATAATTGTCAGGAACTACCACCACAATCGAATCTGTTTTATAAAATTTGATATTAAGCTGATTACGACTTTGTGCCCAAGCAGATGAATTGACGCTATCGAAAGCGTTACAATTGTTGCCAAAGGCAAATATTACAAGGAGCATTAGAATTGATTTTAGATAAGATTTCTTTTTCATAATTTTTATAATTGATAATTGTTTTAGTTCAACATTGATTTTTTTCTCATATGTTAGACGCAGCAATTATTCAATTTAGATTTCATCTTCTTTCTTTTAACTATAAAAAGAAATCCGTGTCTCAATCAATTATGTTACAAAAATAAGTCAAGAGCATTTTTTGTAGAAAAATATGTAGCTGAACACACGAAATCAGGAATTGAATGTCGTTTATCAACATTTGAATAAAATGCTTCCAGAAAAACGTGGAGGAAGTAATTAATAATCGCTTCGAACAAATATATTTTAATAAACCAAACTATGACAAAACGAATTATGACGAAGTTGATAATTCGGATAAAAAAAATCTGCCCCATAAATAATGGGGCAGATTAAGAATTTTGAAAAAATATGATTTAATTTTTTAATCCATAAAAAAGCACTTGACATTGCAACTTGAATACCTCTATAGCAGAATGAACCAATATTTATTTTAGTTCAAAATTTACAGTTGAGCGAATATCTGCCGACGAGCTTCCGATATAAATTTTGAATTTACCCGGCTCAGCAATCCATTCATGCTTGTGATCGTCGAAAAATTTTAAATCATCTGCTGTAATATTGAATGTTACATTTTGCGATTCGTTTGGTTGTAATTCTATTTTAGCAAAATGCTTCAATTCTTTCAACGGACGTGGTAAAGAAGATTTTTCATCACCAATATAAAGCTGAACAATCTCTTTTCCAACGATTTTCCCTGTGTTTTTAATTGGAATAGTAATCGTTAACGATTCATTATCAGCGATAGATTTGGCAGAAGCCACTGCCTTTCCGTAAGCAAATTGCGTATAACTTAATCCGTGTCCAAAAGGAAACAACGGCTTGATCTTGTTTTTTTCTATCCAACGATAGCCCACAAAAATGCTCTCCCGATAAGTTTGTTCCTGGTCTTTTCCCGGATAATCTCCTAAAGCATGAGCACCAATATCAGTTAACTTTGCTGGGAAAGAAAAAGGCAGTTTACCCGATGGATTTACCTCACCAGTCAGCACCGCTGCCAAAGCATTTCCTGCTTCAGAACCGAGATACCATGTTTCAACAATAGCGGGAACATTGTTCACCCACGGCATAGCAACCGCATTTCCTGAAACAATAACAACAACCAAATTTTTATTTACTTTAGCCAATTCGCCGATAACTTGGTCTTGTCCGTAGGGTAATCCCAATTCTTTACGGTCACCACCTTCACAATCTTGTCCATCGTGTTTATTTAAACCACCGATAAAAACAACATAATCGGCATCTTTTGCCATTGTACAGGCTTCTTTGATCAGTTCTTCCGGCGAACGCTCGTCGGTAATATCTGCGGCCGAAAGTCCATCCTGTTCTGCATTTTTTTCACCTGCATAGCCACGGGCATATTCAACTTGCACATTTTTAGCTTTCTGTTTAATGCCTTCCAAAGGTGAAATTTCATATTTCACTTTCAACGATGAACTTCCTCCTCCGATAGTCATGGCTTTAATTGCATTCTCGCCTACTACCAAAAATTTTTTAGCTGTACTCAAATTTATCGGTAACAATCCTCCTTGTGTGCTTTTTGCTTTGGATTGGGGATTTTCATTTTTAAGTAACACAATACCTTCTTGGGCAATACGGCGCGCTGTCATACCATGTTCTGCTGTAGCAAAAGAACCAAAAGGACGCTGACGATTCATAGTAGTACGAAAAACCAAGCGCAATATATTACGAACTTTTTTATTGATTTCTTCTTCCGATACCTCACCTGATTTTAGTAATTTAAGAAACGGATTGGCTAAATAATATTGTGAATAAGCATCGCTTTTACTTTCAGTCAATCCATCAGTCCATGTTCCAAATTCCATATCCAAACCATTATAAATCGCTTCTTTCGTATCGTTCACGCCTCCCCAATCAGAAACGACTACACCATCGAATTTCCATTCATCTCGTAAAATATTTTTTAGAAGGTATTCGTTTTGACAAGCCCACTGACCTTTGTAGCGGTTGTAAGCTCCCATAATTGCCCATGCTTTTCCTTGAGTTACGGCAGCTTTGAAAGCCGGCAGGTAAATTTCATAGAGCGCACGGTCATCCACATTTACGTTTACAGTATGACGATCCTCTTCTTGATTATTAAGTGCAAAATGTTTTACACAAGCAGCCACGCCATTTTCCTGCACACCTTTTATATATGGCACTACCATTTGTGATGCCAAAAAAGGATCCTCTCCCATATATTCGAAGTTTCGTCCATTAAGTGGTGTACGATAAATATTAATGCCTGGCCCTAATAATACATTTTTGTTCCGGTAGCGAGCTTCTTCTCCAATTGATTTCCCATAAAGAGCAGCCATTTCCGGGTTCCATGTGGCAGCCAAACAAGTGAGAGCGGGAAAAGCCATACAAGAATCATTTGTCCAGCCGGCTTGATCCCATTCATCCCAAAGTACTTCGGCACGAATACCATGCGGACCATCAGTCATCCAATTTTCGGGAATACCTAAACGAGGTACGCCTGCCGAACTAAATTTAGACTGAGCATGTACCATAGCTACTTTTTCTTCCAATGTCATTCGAGCGAGAGCATCTTCTATACGTGCCTCCATTGGTTGAGAATCATCAAGATAAAGTGGTGTTTTACTCTGAGAAAAAGATATAACACTAAAAAACAGACAAAGCATTAATAAAATTCGTTTCATTTTTGTAAGATATATTTATAATAAAAATTTACCAGCGGAAAGAAACTACCGCTTTTTTCGGTACAGTATAATTAAATGAATGTATTCCATCTTTTACGTCAACAGTCTTTGGTAGATCAGATTTGTTAAGTAAAACTAACGCAAAACTTCCATCATTATTTTTGAAAGCTGATAGAATAATATTTTTATCGGAAATCTCTTTAGTAGCTATATGAGTTGCACCTGGTTTAACTACGCTAGACAGATGCGCAATAATGTAGTAATGAGAGTTGCGGGTTATCGTTTTAAAGTCTGATCTGTCAATATCTACCGCCCCGTAGCAAGTCTGACAGCCTCCTTCACGATTAGGGCCCCGTTCTGAATCGAGCATTAAATTCCAAACTATTACCGCTTTACACCAGTTATTTACAGTTCCCAAACCTACTTCCTGCATATCGTCAAGAAGACGTGTACTCAGATTTCTTCCATTATTCCAAGTTCCAATGGAAGTTTCGGAAAAAATCAATTCTTTATCCGGCCTTTGGTTATGCACATCAGAAAGTTCCAAAAGATTGCCTCCATAGTTATGATATGCAGCCCCTACAACAATTTCATTGTCAACACCCGAATCATATATTTTTATTGGATAATCGTTTTGAGCAGACATATCATCGTAACTATAATTGTGGTCAAAAAGATATATTTTCACAGCAAGTCCGGCTGATTTTATTTTAGGTGCGAGAGACGAATTTACAAAATCGCGTTGTTGCTGCCAACCCATAAAGAGTGAAGCTGAATTTCCTCGGTTAAGAGGCTCGTTTTGAGGAGTTATTGCATAGATATTAATTCCTTGAGCAGCAAATGCCTGAATCCATTGAATAAAATAGGTTCCATATTCGTCATAAAACACAGGATTTAGTTCACCACTTGTCCATGAGTCGAAAGGTTGCAAATCAGTGAGATTATTCACTTTCATCCAACGAGGGCATGTCCATGGAGAACCAATAATTTTTACGTCAGGATTAATCGCTAAAATTTCTTTTATTACAGGTATTACATAATTTGTTTCTTCAGTTGTAAGACCAAAACCGGCTTTTCGGTCATCCCAGCAAGTGTATTCACTAAGTGAAAAATCGGAACAACCAATGGCAATTCTTATGTAAGAAAAACCAAATCCATCTTTGTTCGAGAAAGTTTCTTTAAGAAATTTTTCTCGATCTGTCCGCTTCATTTTTAACAAATTAAAGCAGGTAGAACCAGTTATAGCTGCTCCAAATCCATCCATTTTTTGATAACGGGCGGCAGTATCAAGTTGTATTACCAAAGCCTCTGATTCTTTTTGGTGCTCGGAAAAGCCGACCATTTTCTTTGTCAGGTCGGAACTGCGAGTAACTGTTGTTTCAAAAACAGTGACACTATTTTTACTGCTCCCGCAAGACAAAAACAAAAATGCAAAAATTCCGATGAAAGATGAAGTTAATTTCATGAAATTCATTGTGTTGTTTTTTATGGAATGGATAATTGTCTGAATATAAAAACAGAGGCGAAGCGTACTCCGCCTCTGTAAAAAA
The DNA here is from genome assembly GCA_037446675.1 of Paludibacter sp. GTDB lineage: Bacteria > Bacteroidota > Bacteroidia > Bacteroidales > Paludibacteraceae > Paludibacter. The sequence continues at coordinate 13,324 of JBBIID010000004.1, read as the reverse complement.
GGTTTGAATGATTATTTTACAAGCATTTTTCTTGCAAAACCATCAACACGTACAAGATATAATCCTTTGCTCAAAGTTTTTGAAGTAAAGTTCCCCTTAATATCTTGCGATTCTATGCTTTTTCCGGTAAGATTGTAAATTTCAACCCGGCTTACTGCATTGTTTACCAAAATTTTATTATCGCTTGATATTATGCTGAAATAATCGGCATTTATGTCGTTCAAAGCATTTGGCCCACAAAGTGTACCGCCCTCATCATTTGCCCATTTACATACAGTTATAGATACTGTTGCACCATCCTCTACAAAATTAAGTCCACGATTACTTTTTTCTTTCCAGGCCTGAGTCGTTTCGTCATACTCTTGTTCCGGATTAGCCCAATCAGCACCGTTATAAAGACGATATTCCATTGTTTGAATTGGTCTTGCAGTTGTGTAAGAGAAAGTTCCGTCTGAGTTCTTTGTCATTTGGTGCGCAGTTGGGTCGTCCCAGTTCCAACCAAACAAACTACCTTGAATCCAAACATTTTCAGTAGTAGGAACAGTAGCAGTTATAGTAATATAGCCTGCAAGAGCAGGATCAAAGATGGATTGGAATGCTTGTATATTGTATGCATACTTATCTGTTTCGTAGTTGTTTCCGTCTGCTAATTTCAAATTTCCAGCTGTTTGTTGATATGCCCAGTCCGGTCCGGCTACAAATTTAAATTCCAAACCACCAGGGTTTTCGGTAGTAAGCGCAAAAGTAAACACTTGACCGCCATCTTCAGCTCCTACATAAGTCATTTTCTGACTTTCGCCAAATACACCCGACCAGCCATTGAAACTTCCTGTAATATAAAGTTCGTGAACTGTTGCTGGCACAAGACAATCAATTGTCAGATTCTTTAGTTCAGGAGTAAATACTGCTTTCCAAAACAAAACATTATCTACGCCATTGTTATCGACATATTTACGATTCGATTCGCGACTTGTGCCTTCCGCATCAGTAGCTTCTTCGTAGCTCCAATCCGGACCAGAATAATATTTGTACTCAGCAGTTTCAGTTGCATTTGGTAAATCGACTGTATAATGCGTTGCATCTGTTTGAGTCATTTTTACCCAAGTGCCCCAACTACCAGCGGCATCACCTGTGATATAGCAGGTGTTTGTTCCCTCAGGAACGACAACAGTATAAGTTAAAGCTTTAGCCTGTTGCGAAACGAGAATGCTTGCAAAAAGCATTAGAAAAAAGGAGATTTTTTTCATGATGTTTTCAATTAAAAGTTAGTAACTAAAAAATTAATTATTTCTTTATTATTTAAAATTAAAGGTCACAACTGATTCATTTTGTTGTTTATAAATAAACCGGCGATTGCCACAACGTACATTATATTCACGTACTTGTCCGCTACGGTTCATTGAGACTAGTGTTTTGCTGCCATCAACATTTACAAAACCAGAAAGTGTTAACCCTGCGGGCAAATTAACAGCAGAAACTTTTATTCGTTTAGCATAGAGCCGGACGGCTTTCGAAAAATGGCCAATAAGATAATATTCTTCGTTTCGAATATATGAACCATCTTCCCGAATCGTTACAACACCGCGACAGTCCTGACAGCCTCCCAAAGTAGTAGTAGGTCCATCATTTTCGTCGAGAGCCAGATTCCACATAAGAAAGTTTTTTGATCCCCGATTAACACTTGCCATTAAAAATTCCTTCATGTACCAAAACATATTTCCCATGCGAGTATCGGTGTTCCAACCTCCACCGGATTGTTCTGTGAAGTATACATCTTTATCCGGATGAGCCGCTTGAACTTCATCAATTGCCGATGCAGTTCCTCCGTATCCGTGCCAACCTGTTCCCGCCACATATTGCCTTGTTTGGTCATCGTTCAATATATTAAGCGGATAATATGCCATATCAAAATTGTGATCCCAGATAATTATTTTCGTTTTGATACCGTTTATGACGAATTTTGGGCCCAGATAATCGCGGATAATGCGGTTTTGTTCCTGCCACTCCATTTTCATTGTAGGGTATCCTCCTGTTTCATACATTGGTTCGTTCTGAATCGTGATAGCATCAATAATAATTCCTTCATTTTCGAACGCTTTCACGTAACGGACAAAATAATCCGCAAAACTTTCGTAAATATTATCTTGCATGATCAATGAACCACCGTACATGCTGTTGTTCTGTTTCATCCATGCCGGAGCACTCCAAGGACTTGCCAAAATCTTAATCGTTGGATTAATTGCCAAGATTTCTTTCAATACAGGTAAAAGATCTGCCCGATCTTGTTCAGGAATGGCAAATTTGGTTATATCATTTTCATCACAATAACTGTATGTGCCTATTGAAAAATCTGAAGAACCGATCGTTATCCTTAAATAATTTATTCCTATTCCTTTTTCGGCATCAAACAAATCAGTAAGTAGAGCTTTTCTCTTTTCCTCACTCATTTTTTTTATCAGGTAAGCAGAAGAGCCTGTAAGTGCAGCACCAAAACCATCAATTGTTTGATATGTAGTTGCAGTATCCATTACAATAGTATAATCTGCCAATTCTTTTGAAAAATTAATTGCATTTTTTTTCAAAAGAGACGATTCTGTTCCAGTTGTAAGCCAATACAAAATATCTCCTTCCGGTTCTTCAATCTGATCATTCCCGATTATATCAGGTTTATCATTGCAAGACGTTGTACCGAATATTATTGTAAAAATGAGTAAGAAAAAAATCTGGTTTTTAGCCATGGTCTTTATATTTTAGCTTGTTTTTTACCTTTAAGGCACTTAGCTCAAAAGTTAATACTTAGAGCTAAGGAGCCTTACAGGTAATAATTTTCATTCTATTTTGAGACTAATTCACTTTTACAAAATTCACGGTTTTAGCATTTGTATCGATTGTAAAACGATACACTCCCGGCACAGAGGTAAGATTATTTGTTCCGTTAAAGTTGCCTAAATCAGCATCGGTTGGAGCAATAAGCAAATCTGAATTGATTGTGTATTGGCGTGCATCTTCTTCTCCACCCCAACCACGTTGATGGAAGAATTTTGCACTCAATCTCAACCGCCAAGGTTCAGCAGCAGTTTCGTCAATAACGTGTTCCACATAAATGGTAGTCTGATAAACACCTGCTGAAACTTTTCTACAAAATGCGTATTCAAGTGGTGTATTCCAGTTCCAGGATGATGTTTTTGCAAGCGGAGTTTGTGGGCGTCCAAAACCAACTCCATCGAGCCACAAAACATCTGGGAAAACAGCATCAGGTTGCTCAACGTACACATAATCGGCAGAAGGCAAATAATAAACTGTATATATACCTGTTTCACCAAGGAATTTCACAGTATTTGCGCCAGTAACTTCGAAGAAATCAGGCGAAAATGCTTTATTGAAATTAGTCACACCTGTTACTGTCATTTCGGTATTCTTTCCGAGATAGATTACAGCCGTTTTCCAAGTAGCAGCTGTAGTAGCGTTCAAATGGTCGGTAGAATTTTTTTCGATACTTGCAAAGGTTGAAATATCCATCGAAGTAGCTGGAGTAAGCGGATCACCGATTGCTGAAACTACGAAATTAAATAGGTCGACAGTAACTTCTTTATAACCAATTAAAGTCAAGTCGCTCAAAGTTATTCCTTCGCCGCCTTGTTGCACCTCAGTCAATTCTCCATTGACAGAACCAAACACCATACCGGTCCAGTCTACATTACCAAAACGGGTTACTTTGGTTGCAAGGTAGAAAGTGATTTCATTTGCAAGATGAAGATTATTTGCAGAATAAATGTTATTAGACGCATCTGTCAACGAAAGCTTCGTTGCTCCTCCACCAGCTATTGGAACCAAATAAAGTTGCGGTATTTCCGGACGACGTACTTTGGCAGTCGAAATAACCTGATCAGTATGATTGCCTTCTACATTGATTGCAGAAAGGTATACTTCAACGGGGTCATTGTCTGGCATATACGGTCCGAAAGGAATTTGATATTTTGCACTATAAGAAGCTGAGTTTCCTTTGGTACGTATCGACTCTTTGGATATAATCACATCGTTTACAACCACATGTATTTCGAGGGTCGAAAGCGGTGTAACTTTATCTGCAACTTCACCTACGTTAAGCGATATAGAATCACCATACATAATTTCCGATTCTGCTACAGTAGCATCAGTTATTTCGGGCAGCGAGTAGGGATATTTCACACGTAGTTGCTCATCATTGCACGAGGACAAAACAATGACTATAATAATCAGCGATATTTTTAAAATGTTTTTCATAAATCTTTGAATTTAAAATCTTGAATTGATTAATATCCAGGGTTTTGTTCCAAGTTTGGATTCTGATCAATAACATCCTGTGGAATAGGTAATTTATACGAGAAAGTATCATATGGATATTTTTGCGCCGGACGGCCTTCGTCTTTTGCAAAAACAGAATTCATCACATCTTCTACTTTATCCAACCGGCATAAGTCGAACCAACGTTGTCCTTCGAATGCCAGTTCCAAACGACGTTCATTCAGGTACGCATTAAGCAAAGATTCTTTATTTGTTGTAACAGAAGCGGGTAAAGCTGCGAGTCCGGCACGACTGCGAATTTGATTAATGATTGGTGTTGCCTGATCCAGTTTTCCGGTTTGTATCAAAGCTTCGGCTTTCATCAACAAAATATCTGCATAACGGATTTTGAAAACACAATTAAATTTTGAGCGCGTTTTATACATAAATGCGTAGTTATCTTTCGGATAGTAGATATTCCACTCGCAAGCATAAAACACAATGCTTTCTTTTTTACGTTTAGTATCGCCGGCTGCATCAAAAGCGGCAACTAAGTCACGCGAAGGCGTAATCCATTTTGCCCAAGTGAACCAGAAATTGTAATCGTCGAGCGAGCGACCAAACATCCAGGTTGCCCAATTACCCGATGGATATTGAATTTCGAGAATGGATTCTGATGTATTCAATCCAGTTGCACCAACGGCAAAGTTGTTCTCTCCAGCAGGTTTTGATGGGTCGGCAAGCGCCACACCCCACAAATCGCTGAAATTACTAACTAATGAAAAACCGTCAGTCGTTACTTTGTCGGCATATTCTATCACTTTTGCATAGTCTCGCAATGGTTTTTCGGCATAAACTTTTGCCAAAAGCGCACGCGCTACGGATTTTGTAAATAAAGTTTTGTTAGAGCTATTGTCTGGCGCATATTGTTCAGCTTCAAGCAAATCTTTTTCAATTTGCTGATACACTTCAATCTCCTCGGTTTGTTTTGGGAAATAAGCCGGATAAACTTCATCAATGTTTTCTGCTGTAATATCTTTTCCCACTACCGTAATAAGCGGTACTCTACCCCAAATTCTTGCCATATCAAAATAAGTCAACGCACGAAAAATTTGCCCTTCGGCACGATATTGTTTACGTTCACTATCTGTTAGTGTAGGGTCGTTCAGTTCGTCAATGCCTTGTATTAACCGGTTTGCGGCAGAAACATTTCCCATATAATAATTCCAATCGCGTTTCAGATTTGAGTTAGAACCTTCGATAGAATTTACCTCAAAAGGCGTAGTTTCCAATCCTGGAGAACCGGCATAAGCATTATCCGAATGACTTTCGGACAATAATAGCATATCCAAATAACCAGGTTCCTGACCTGCATCACGGAGACGGTCGTAAAGCACTTGACGCTGATTTAGCACAGCATCTTTATCTTTTAGAATCACATAACCCGAATCAGTGCGTACTCCTTCTGTAATATCGGAGTAGGCTGCCACAGGTTCGTAATCAAGTGAACAGGCTGCAAAAGCTAAAATCACGCTGAAAATCAGTATATTTATAATTGTTCTCATCTTATCTAATTAGATTTAAAATTCAACATTAACACCAAAAACAAAAGATCTGGAGTGCGGGTAGGTTCCCCAATCAATTCCTTGAACAGAAGATGACGAATTAGCCCACTGATTAACTTCGGGATCCATACCTATATATTTTGTAAGGGTCAGCAGGTTTTGTGCTGTCAAATAGGGTTGTAAACGTGAGAGACCAATTTTTTTCAACACTTTGGTTGAAATATTATACGAGAGTGTAATGTCTTTCACTCGCAAATACGAACCATCTTCGATAAAATATGAAGAAGGATACATTGTATAATTTGCCTTCGGAATTGTAGTAACCATTCCCGGACGTTTCCAACGGTCGAGAACGCGGATAGATTGATTTTTAGCATCTCTCATCCCTTCTGTTTCGATTCGTGAAGCATTGAAAATATCGTTGCCATAAGTTCCTTGTAAAAAAATACTCAATGACAAACTTTTCCAAGTCAGCGTATTCGTTAAACCATAAATAAAATCGGGATTCGGATCACCTATGTAAGTCCGGTCAGTAGCAGTTATTTTACCATCATCATTTAAATCACGATACATTAACTCTCCTGTTTCAGGATCAACACCATCGCTTATGTAGCCATAGAAACCGCCAAGAGAACGACCTTCTTCATTACGCACAATCTGCGATCCATGAAAGGCATCCGAAGTAGCTACTTCATAATAGATTTTAGTGAGGTCAAGTTTTACAAGTTTATTCCTGTTGGTAGAAAATTTCAAATCACTCTGCCATTCAAAATCATTGCTTTTGATATTTACAGAATTTACTGAGAGTTCAAAACCCTGATTGGTCATAAGTCCACCATTTCTAACCAAACTGCTTGCATAAGAACCTCCTTCGGGTAACTGAATGTTCAACAACATATCACTTGTTTTTTTGTAATAATAATCCAAAACAAAAGTCAACCGATTTTTTAACACTGTAGCATCTACACCCACACCCGTTTGAGAGGTCTTTTCCCACGTTAAATCAGCTGTACGGCGATTTACCGGTGAAGTTGTTGGAACTGCTTTTTCGTCAGGGTAAACGATTTTTCCAGTACCATCGAGTTCTGTTCTGTACCAGTTTACACGAGAAATATTATCCATTTGTAAATAAGCATAATCACCCAAACCCGACTGATTACCTGTTTTTCCCCAGCCGCCACGCAACTTAAAGTCGTCAAGCCAAGTTATTCCCTGCATAAATTCTTCTTCTGAAATTCGCCATGCCGCCGAAAACGAAGGGAACGTTCCCCAACGATGGTCTGGATGCAAGCGCGAAGAACCATCTGCACGTATATTAGCAGTAATCAAGTATTTGCTGTCCAGATTATAAGATACACGCCCAAAATAGGACATAATTCCCCAGGTTGAAGCACTTGTACCTGCATCGTTTAAATCAATTTTGTTTGCTGCATTGAGGGTTTTAATATCATTTTTTCGATAGTATGAACCGTTAATCCAGGAGTTTGTGTATTCCGAATCTGTCCACGACGAGCCGAACATAGCCTCAATGCTATTTTTACCAAAAGTCTTTTGGTAATTAAATACATTATCGAATGTAAGAACTGTATTCATATTGCGGTTATCCCAGCCACTACCGTATTCATCAATACCTGTAACATGAACTACCGGATTGAAGCCCGTTTGCAGATAATTGCGTCTGTCCAGCGTAAAAGTGGATTTGAAATTCAAATCGTTGGTAAAAGAAATTTTAGCATTACCAGAGGCTAATATTCGGTTTTCACGTGACATATCGTCTTTGCCATTTTGCAGTGCTTCCACAGGGTTAACGATATTCTGTCCATTAAAAGAACGTTTGTAATATCCGGTTTCCGGGTCTATTACCGGATAGCTGGTAGGTAAGTTAACAAGTGCCAACACTACACCACCACGATTTGACCCGTTACCGGTATTTATTCCGTTATTCGAATTGTCTGAATAAGAAATATTTGCACCAATGTTTAACCATTTACGCACTTGCCCCTCTAACTTAGCGCGGAAATTATAGCGGCGAAAAAATGCAGCATCCAAAACACCTTTTTCATTCAAATATCCGGCAGAAAGAAAATAATTCATTTTATCGTTACCGTCCGAGACAGAAAGTTGATAATTTTGCTGAATACCGGTTCGATATACCTCATCGTACCAGTTTGTTACATCTTCTGTTCCCAAATCACTTCCAGAACCCGGATTTATATCTTCCATTAAATCTTTATATTCCACAGCGTTGAGCGACTGAATCAGGTTGGAAACTTTTTTGGCTGTAAGTTGGGCGTTGAGAGTAATTTTTGCATTGCCAGTTTTGCCGGCTTTAGTCGTGACAATCACTACACCATTTGCTGCACGCGAGCCGTAAATAGCTGCCGAAGAAGCATCTTTCAGAATATTGATGTTTTCAATGTCGCTGGGTGATAGGAAATTGAGGTTATCCACAGGTACACCATCCACAACATATAACGGATCACTACTTCCATTTAACGAAGTAGTACCACGCACACGGATAACGGTTTCTCCTCCTGGCGCTCCATTAGGTTGAATTACCTGAACACCAGCAGCTTTTCCTTGCAATGCTTGTCCGGCAGAAACAATCGGGCGAACGTCAAAATCTTTAGCCGACACCGATGACACTGCCGTAGTTACATCCTTGCGTTTAGCAGTACCGTAACCAATAACCACCACTTCATCAAGCAATTCCTGCTCCTCGTGCATGGTAATGTTCATAAGAGCTGTAGCTGGTATTTCCTGCGTTTTGAAGCCAATGTAAGAAAATTGCAGGACGGCATCCGAGGGTTGTACGCTCAAAGAAAAATGTCCGTTAACATCGGTAACTGTACCGTTGCCCGTTCCTTTTTGAAGTACTGATACGCCGATAAGCGCTTCACCCTTTACATCCAAAACTTTTCCTTTCACAGTTAATGTGTTTTGAGCTAATGCCACAAAAGGAAACGCGATGGACAATAGAAAAAAGAAAAGAAGTCTTTGTTTTAAGAAATTCATTTTCATAAAAATTAGATTTAATAAGGTAAATAAAACTTGTACGATTTGCCTTGAGAGCAAACCGTGAACACAAAGTTATAGTTATAACAACTAATAACGCTGGAATTATTACAAGAGGAAATAAAAAGTAGTTATTTGGAGAGATATAATCTTAATATACAAACAATTAATATATTAAGTCATTGAAAAGAAAGTAGTAAAATTATGACTCTAGAGATTCATTTTTAAGGGTTACATTTCCAATTTTTATTACCATTTCTTCAAAATGATCGCGTGGAACGATAGCATTATTGCGTGCTTTTACACGATAATTATAAATGGTGCTGATGGAATAGCGAAGGAAACCTGCAATTTTAACGCTGTCGGTTATTCCCAAACGAATCAGAGCAAAAATGCGCAACTCAGTGTTTAGCAACTCACCGCGTTTGAGTAAAATTTGCTCTTCTTTCATTTGAAGAGCATTAAATTCCTCAACGAATGTAGGATAAAGATTTAAAAATATAATATCAAACTTCTTGTACAATTCCTCTAATTCACTTTCAACCAAAGTAGTTGAGTGAAGCACTTTCACCAGCTCGTCCATTTGACGATTAGAGGCATATTTGTTAAGCATTTTGCGATAGTTTTCGAGTTTATCAATATATGTAGAGCATAAATCGAAAAAATGAGCAATGTATTCTTCTTTAATAAAATTAGATTCTTTCAAGCTGTCGTTTGCAACGAGCAAGTCCTTATTCAATTGACCTAATTGTAAATTAGTGCGATAAAGTTCCTTTCTTATCATCGACAAACGTTTCATTTGTCGGTAAATATAAACCAACCCAGCTGCAAGGAAAATAAGCAGTAAACTGATTAGAGTCAAAAGTATTTGGAGCGTATTCTTTTGTTTTTTTTCTTTTTCCTGATAAGATGCATTTATAATAGGATATGACGACGAAATTTCAATAGTTCGGTAACGTACATTACAAAAAATTGCATCGTCGATTGCCGCTTGCATAAATTTATGAGCTTTATTAATATCTCCTTCTTCGTAGTAGATTAAAGCCAAAGCGCGAAGCGATGCATTATCTTTTACACTGTTTTCAATATCTGCTATTGCCGAAATAACATAGTACTTTTCCGACAAATCCATATTATGCTCCATTTGGTAGTAATACCCAAGAAAGTACGCAATCAGTCCTTTATCTTTTCCTGTTGTTTCGGCTAAAAGAGATAAAAGCAACGGTTCAACTTTTTGGTAACTATAAAGCAATTTGGCCGCATAAACAATACGGTAATGTAACGATTGTTTATTTAAAATCAGAAGAAGAGAGTCTCGATAAAGCTCGCTTTTTCGATAATACTCGTCGTTATTGTTACTTTGTCCGTAACTACTAAAAAATGTACCATAAGTATCGTAATAGCAAGGAAGCAATCTTTCGGAAAGTCGTGTTTTATTAATACTTGCCAGCAAATTTTGCGACACAATGTACATTCCGCGCGCGCAATACATAAAAGCCAATTGGATTTGAGTTTCATGTTCTAAATCTTCCAAACCTAATTTTTCAGCAATTTTCTGATTTTTGAGAACATATGAAATTGCTGAATCGGTTTGATATTTTTTATATTCTTCGTAAAGTTGGGTATTAACATCGTATTGCTGGCGGGGAAGCAAATTTCCATACGATAACAAGCGCTTATAGTTCTGTATTTTTTGCTCCTTATTCTGAATACTTGGCGTGTTATTTTCCATCAACTTATCCAATCTGACAAGTAACGAATCTTTTTCTTTATCTCCGGCAAAAGCTTCAGTTCCAAGAACTAACAACAAACACATGCTAATTAGATATTTCATATTTCTCTGATTCAAAGCATTAGGATAGAAACAATAAAAGGTTTCAAAAATAAGTTTTTTTCTCGGTTTTTATCCGCTTTACCTTGAAAACTTTTATTTCGGTTAACTTAAAGGTTTAAAAATAGATTTGCTTTTACTTTAAAAACACACGAAATAAGAAGTTGAATGTCGTTTATCAACATTTGAATAAAATATGAACATTATTCCTATTAAATCAGTTAATTATATTAGTTAGTAACCTTAAAAAAACAAATCAAAATGAATTATCTGGAACAATTAAAAAAGTATACCAAAGTAGTTGCCGATACAGGCGATTTTGCTTCAATAGCAGCATACAAACCGGCAGATGCCACTACAAATCCATCGTTAATTTATGCTGCATCGCAAGATCCTAAATACAGCGGTCTTATTGACGAAGCTATTGCATATGCGAAAAGCCTCGCTTGCGACAAAAAAGACTTACTCCATTGTGCCATGGACAGACTGGCGGTGAATTTTGGACTTAAAATTCTTGAAATCGTTCCGGGGCGGGTATCGACCGAAGTGGATGCACGACTTTCGTTTGATACTGAAGCGACCATAAGAAAAGCGCACGAACTTATAGATTTGTACGAAAAAGCTGGAATTTCGCGCGAACGAATTCTGATAAAAATTGCTTCTACTTGGGAAGGAATTAACGCTGCCGAACAGCTCGAGAAGGAAGGGATTCATTGCAATCTGACATTGCTTTTTTCGATGGTACAAGCTGTAAGATGTGCCGAAGCGAAAGTGACGCTTATATCGCCATTTGTTGGGCGAATTTTGGATTGGCACAAAAAAGATCGTGGAGTAGCATCAATTCCGGCTCCTGAAGATCCGGGCGTACAATCGGTGACTGCCATTTATCATTATTACAAGAAATTTGGATACAATACAACAGTGATGGGAGCCAGCTTCCGAAACATGGACGAAATTACCGAACTCGCGGGTTGCGATGCTTTAACCATCTCCCCTGCTCTACTCCAACAGCTTGAGTCAACTCAAGGCGAATTACCAATAAAGTTAAAACCGATTGACTCAGCAAAAATGGATATTTCACCAGTAGAAATGAATGAAAAGATATTTCGCTGGCTGATGAATGAGGATGCCATGGCAACCGAAAAACTCGCCGAAGGAATCAGAAAATTTACCGAAGATCTTATAAAACTGGAAAATAAAATATCTGCTCTTTTATAAACCAAACGTCCTGAAAACTCAAAGCTTTCAGGACGTTCCTTTTTTATTTCAGATTTCCTTTATTAAAATAATTTTCCGGGATATTTCCATCCAGTTGAACTTCCTGAACAGTCATTTTTGTTCCGTCGCCATCTTTCAGCATATCTTTATATACAAACGACATCGGAAACCATCGTCCCTGAACTTTTTTTATATCGGACATCGTGGTTCTTTTCAAAAGTTTTCCACCTTTGGCAAACAAATCCACTTTCAAAGGAATATATCTTTCTTGGTCCACCCACATTTTCTGAGTAAAATACGTTACATCAGGTTTTATTGCCGTAAGAGTAACCACCCAACATTTACGACCATCAATCGTTTCTTCGGCAGTAACATCAGCTTTATATCTTTCCAGCAATGGCGTGTCGTTCATCATATCTTCGTACGACATGTCGCTACCCATTACCGACTGGCGCAACATATGACCCGAAATCTGAATGGTGCGGTCGGTAGTCGGCGAATAAATCCATAATTGATTTCCAAGTTTCAACATTTTGGTTCCTTTTTCGCGAACAGGTGCAAGATATTCGGTGTAGGCTTTTTCATCGCCTACGGTGTACGATTTCGAAACCATGGTTCGAGTAATGCGCGAACCTGAAATTTCAATTTTCGTCGTCATTACACGTGTTTTAGCCGACATATTTGCATCGACTTTATCAAGTACACTTTTGCCTGTAGGAAAATTTTGAGCATTTGCAATTGTTGTTACAAACAGCATCAATAATATTATTTTAATTGTTTTCATCTTTTAATTGTAAATTGTAAATGAATAAATTGTAAATTAGTCTATCCTTCCAACTCTTTAAACAAAGTGGCAGTTTGGCGTTTATAAATTCCAATTCCGGCAAGCATTGAACCAATAACTGTTGACAACAAGCCAGGAATAAATCCTATAAAATAAGTGGTGGTGGTTATTTGCGAGCGAATAATGCTTGGCATCATCATGTTCGAATTTCGCATTATGTTTCGGGCATCCAGACCGTAATGCTGCATTAGCCAAGCAAAAATCAAACCAATACTTATGCCAATTAGCGATCCAATCAGCCCCACCAAAATCGACTCACCAATCAGAGATCGATAAATTTCGTGCTTGTTTTCTCCGATAGCCATGCGTAGTCCGAATTCGCCATAACGGCGCAAACCTCCTACCAATCCGGCATTCCAAAGAACAATTGACATCGCAAATACAAAAATAAATATAATGATGTACTGAGCATTTTCGGAATAAGCAATCATAAAATCCATGCCGCTTATTCCACTCATTGGCAACATAGCCAACGAAAACTGATCGTTTTTATCCAGATTTTTCTGGTTGAATTCGTCCGACAGTTCAACAGCTTTTGAGTCGACATAAGGCGAATCTTTAAAAAAACCAAGCACTTCTCCTGCCGCA
>JBBIID010000003.1:2418-21127 GCA_037446675.1 Paludibacter sp. | reverse complement strand
ATAAGTATCTGTACTAACGGTTTCTTCGCCCAAAAAGTATCCCGCATCCTCCTTGTTTACTTCGAAATGTTCTGAATACTGAGTTATCAGCGCCTGTTTTCTCGAATCTTCAAATTTTTCAGTTCCTATTTCTACTTTAAATAATCTTCTGTTTGTAAATGCCTTGCATAATGTCGACAAAACAATGTCCGAATGAGATGCCCATACTTTTATGGCACAAACAACATCCGAATCGTCCAGCAGAGCAAAATGTTGCAGCGGATTATCGTCCAGCCTGAAATTACGCTCATTTATCTCATTATAAAGAAAATAATGTAACGACGGCGATGCAAATAATTCAATTCCTTTGTTTGCGAGCTCTTTTGCCCGTTTCAAAATATTCAGAAGCATAATCTCAGCCGCAACCGAGGTTTTGTGCAAATACACCTGCCAGTACATCAATCTGCGCGCCACCAAAAATTTCTCAATCGAATAAATTCCTTTCGCTTCCACAACCAATTGATCGTTATGGATATTCAACATTTTTATTATTCGGGCTGCCCCAATAATTCCTTCACTCACACCGGAATAAAAGCTGTCGCGACTCAAATAATCCAACCGATCCATATCCAACTGGCTGGAAACCAATTGGTGTAGAAATTTTTTAGGATATACATTCGTAAAAATTTCTAACGCCATATCCAGTTTTCCATCCATTTCTGCATTGATTTGCTGCATCATCCAAAGCGATATTTCCTCATGATTGATGCCTTTTACCAAACTGTGCTCCAGTGCATGCGAAAATGGCCCATGACCTATATCATGCAGCAATATACAAGCCCGCACCGCTTCGGCTTCGAGCGATGTGATTTCGTGTCCCTCCTGTCGAAGCTGTGTGATAGCTTCACCCATTAGATGCATTGCACCCAAAGAATGTTGCATGCGCGTGTGTTGCGCTCCGGGATAAACGAATGACGACAACCCTAACTGCTTGATTCTGTTCAACCTCTGAAAATACGAATGTTGAATAATATCATACAAAAAATCGTTGGGGATATTGATAAACCCAAAAACAGGATCGTTTATAATTTTTCGTTTGTTCGGTTTTTTCATTTTTATAACTTCTTATAATATAATCAGTGATTACTTAAGATTTCCACCAACCATTTCCAACATTTTTGTGTTGAAGAAATACTCAAGCGCTCGTCAGGCGAATGCACGCCATACATTTGCGGTCCAATAGAGATCATATCGAGATGAGGATATTTTTCGAGGAAAAGTCCGCACTCCAATCCGGCATGTATTGCACGAACTTTAGGCTCGGCAGTAAACAATTTTCGATAACTTTCTTGTGCTGTTTTTAGTATATCAGAATTTAAATTCGGCTTCCAACCTGGATAACCGTCACTGTGGATTACAGTTGCTCCTGCAAGAGCAAGAACCGATTCCACCTGATGCGCAATATCGTATTTTTCAGAATCGACGGAGCTTCGCTGACTTGTGGTAATAATAATTTTATTGTCCGGTTTCATCTTTATGGAAGCCAGATTTGTGGAAGTTTCCACTAATCCCGGCATATCCCGGCTCATGGCTTTAATTCCATGCGGACAAGCGTAAAGCACATTAAGCAATGAATTAGTTGTTCTTTTATCGATCATCGTTTCTGGAAGTTTCTCCGACTCAAGCGTTATTTGCATTTTTGGCTCCACCGTTTTCAGTTCGTTCTCCATTTCCACTATGAAATGATTTAAATGCACCCGAACATTTTCCTTTTCGGAGTAAGGTACAGAAACTAAAGCGGTTGCTTCACGAGGAATTGCATTTCTAAGATTTCCACCATCAAATTTATGCAAACGAAGATCTGTCTGCTTGTTCAAATTCCACAAGAACCGATTCAGTATTTTATTCGCATTTCCACGACCTTTATCAATATCATCTCCCGAGTGTCCTCCAAGCAAGCCTTTTACCGTTACTGAAAAAGCGAAATAATTCTCTAACGATTTCTCTGATGTATATGGAAGTTCAGCTGTTGTGTCAATTCCACCGGCACAACCAACAAAGATTTCACCATCGTCTTCCGAGTCAAGATTAATCAAAACCGATCCTTTCAACAAATTATTATCCAATGCAAATGCGCCTGTCAGTCCGGTTTCTTCATCCACAGTAAACAAACACTCCAATGCAGGATGTTGCAGTTCGTTTGAGGCAAGAACCGCGAGCATCATCGACATACCGATTCCATTGTCAGCGCCCAATGTTGTTCCTTTCGCTTTCACCCAATCACCATCAATATAAGTCTGAATAGGATCGATATCGAAATTAAATTCAGTATCGCTGTTTTTTTCGCACACCATATCCATGTGCGACTGGAGAATAATCATTTTTCGATTTTCATATCCTGAAGTAGCTGGTTTGCATATCAATACATTTCCGGCAGCATCTGTTTTCGATTCAAGTTTATGCTTCGCGCTGAATTCCTTTAAATAAGCAATCACTTTTTCTTCCTTTTTCGAAGGGCGAGGAATCTGATTTATATCATGAAAAAAGTTCCATAACAAACTAGGCTCTAATGTTTTCATATCTTATTGTTTTTATGTCACATTTTTAAGTAAATGCAAATGACAAAGATAGAAAAAATGAATCTATTTATATTGTTCAACATCAATTCTGTTATAATTAACGTTCCAATTTGAATTTGATCCCAATTTTCGCAACAAAACCTGGTTCGCTAAACTCATTTATTGGTATTAACCCCGGTTCGCCCAGATTACTTTTTATTGTCCAAATAGCATTTTCGGGCATGCTGTAGGTCTTCAATGTTCTTTTTAATGCATAGCCAAAACTGCCTGACAACCACCAATTTTTATACAATTTCACGTCTGAATATAAAGATAAGTTCCGTTCGTGAATCCACAAAAAATCATAGTTCTGATTTTCGACAAGAGACGAAAGTCCGTTACCGGCAATTCCCAAACCAACATTAAATACCCGGTTAATTTTATATTGAACGTTCATATTCACCGGAAATTTAACATGAATAGTCCAATGCTCATTGGGCTGCCATGCCACACCTGCAACCGGAATGATGATATTGTTTTTATATCGGTAAGAATAGGCCAATCCGAAGCTACATAAAAGATGACCGGCTTTATAATTGGCACGAAATATCGTATTAAAAAGAACTGCCTGATTGTCCTCGAAAGGCGAGGTCAGCGCAGGCATCCCAACCCATTGAAGCCGCCATGCACGATTTATTTTATATTGCCACGCCCACCTTAAACTTAACTGATGGTAATAATTTTCCGGGATTATATCAAAGGCATTTCCATAAATAAATTTATATTCCGGAAGAAGAAACAATCTGCTATTTCCACTATGAAAAACAGGTACAGCAAAAATAAATTTTCCGGATTCTTTCAACAATGCACTCCCCGTATATGACGAATATTCAATGGCCATTGCTTCGTTTGATTGGCTCAATACCTTCAAATTTGTCAACGACACTAAAACTACGATCAGCACAATTTTTTTAGTTTTCATTCTTTAATTCAGTTCCTATTCAATTACCCAAAACTTACACTTAAAACACAAAAATATAATTGCAAATCTGTCAGATAAATTGCTTTGGAGTTGAATTGAGCAAACAAGAGGATGAATTGAACAAAACCAGATTTTTTGGGGATTGAAAAAGCGATCAGGGAAGCCTTTCTGAATGGAAGCCTTAAAATCGGCAGTTAGCAGAAATAGAAAAGGCAGCTTTTCGAAAGCTGCCTTTTCATTTTAAACAAACACAAACATATTCACAAGTACCAAAATATTTCTCACTAACTCATATTTCTACGAAAGAATTATTGTGACTTTATATATTTTGGGGTTGTATCGTATTTCCCTTCCGAAGGGACTTTATATTTTAATTTTGAAAATATTTTTCTCCTCCTAAAATCAACCGAAACGCTTTTTCAAATTCTCTTTTTCCGGATGATTTGAATACAGAACCAACTGCTCCGGCGCTTCTTATTTCCGCCAGACTTATATAATCGCTCAGCATGGTCAGTATTAGAATTTTTAAATCCGGTTTTTTTTCAACAGCAAGTTTTGTTGCCTCCAAACCATTCATTATCGGCATATCAATGTCCATTATTACTAAATCGGGAGAAAAACTATCCAGCAAATTTAAAAACGACATCCCATTTTCTGCCTCAGCAATCACTTCTCCAAAGCCCTCATTTTCAACGAGAAGCTTAATTCCTTCCCGAAAGAGTAAATGATTATCAACAATTATAATTTTATTCATTGAATGTGCTTTTTGGCAAGAAGATTAATGCTCCAAAGATAATATGAACACAAGCAACAATTTTATGGGGTAAAACCTGAAAATTATTAGTGTAAACCCTTATTTTTACGTCATGATATATTTTACGAAAAAGCCTGAAAAATGAATGGTTCATTTTTCAGGCTTTTTCGTTTATATCCGCAAACTATTATATCTCTACCAACTTATTTTTAATGGCAAACAACACCAAATTCAATGTGTTTTTTGTACTTGTTTTTCGGAGAAGAGCAGAACGATGCGCCTCAATGGTTTTTATGCTGAGAAAGAGTTTTTCGGCTATTTCGCTCACGGTCAAACCCGAACAAAAATGAGCCAACACTTCTTTCTCTCTCGCTGTAAAGTGAATATCCGAAACATTATTCTTTGCAACCGGAACAGATTGCTGATGCGCATTCATATTCAATATTATTTCACGCAACAAATCGTTGGAAAAGTAGTTTTCTCCATTAATAACTGCCTGAATTGCTTTTTCAAATTCTTTTTTCCCTGAAGTTTTCAGCACGAAACCAAGCGCTCCGGCATTGATCATTTCCTGATAGTTTTCCCTATCGTTCAACATTGTCAGCACCAATATTTTCAAATCGGGATATATTTCCAACGCTTTTTTTGTAGCTTCCTGACCATTCATCACGGGCATTTCGATGTCCATAATCACCAAATCAGGTTTATGCGTTTTCAATGTTTCCAAGAAAACACTCCCATTTTCGGCTTCGGCAATGACTTCTCCAAAACCGTTGCTTTCCAACATTAGTTTTATTCCTTCGCGAAACAGCGAATGATCATCCACTATAATAATTTTCTTCATTGAACTAAATTTAGTTTGTTTTCGTCGCTCACTTTAATGCGCAATTGTGAAATCATCGTTTATATCATCTTCCACCGGGAATTGGAAACTGGCTACCATCCCTTGTCCCAGCTCCGACTCAATGTTTATTTTGCCTTTAAGAATTTGCACTCTTTGGTGAATATTCATCAATCCAAGTCCGGAATTAGCATCCTTTACTTTCTCGTAATCGAATCCGACTCCGTTGTCGCTATACTTCAAATTTATCCTTTTCTGCGAAACATCAAATTTGAAATCGATCTCAACCTTAGTGGCATTAGCATAGGTGAGTGTGTTTTTCAAAAGTTCAGTCGTTATTCTATAAAGCGTAATTTCAAGAAATTTATCAAACCTAACATTGGTATTTGTCTTAAAATCAACGCTGATTTTTCCGGTTTCGTTTATGCGTTTCGTGAAATCTACGATAGCCAAAACGAATCCTGACTTTAACAGAAGTTGCGAACTCAATCCCCTCGAAAGTTCGCGCGCCGTTTGAATTGCAGCTTCAATACACTGATTGCCTTTTTCAGTTATCAGTAATTTTTTTTGATCGTCATCGTTTTCCGAAAGCCACTGAAAATAAAGTTTAATGGTAGAAAGCAGCGGCCCCATACCGTCGTGCAATTCGCTCGAAAACCTATTCCGCTCACGTTCTTCAACGTTTACCGTCACTGCAAGCAGCTCCTTTTCGGCATTCACTTTCTCCGTAATGTCGCGATTCGAAACTCTCACACCTAAATACTTTCCATCAATATAAATCGACCGGCAAACGTGGCTAATCCAACGAATGTCTCCTTTTTTTGTAACAATTCTGAATATAAGCTCAATGCTACCACTTTCTTTCGAATCTTCGGTGCGTCGTGCCACATGATTGCTCCATATTTCGAGATCACTTGCATATACAATTTTGTTGAGCAAATCCGGGTTTTCCTCAAATTCAGCAATCGTATAACCCGTAATTCTTAAAACAGAAGGCGACATGAATATTATTCGATTATCAACCCCTTTCCAATATTCCCAATCGTAAGTAAAATCGCTTATTGTTTTAAATTTCTGCTCCGATCTTAGTAATTCCGAATTGAGTTTCTCTAGTTCAGCGGTACGGATTTGTACCCTTTTTTCCAACTCATTATTCAAACTAGCCAATTCAATTTCCGAACGCTTCCTGTCATCAATATTGGTATGAATTCCATACATCAGCTGAGGTTTGCCTTTTTTCGTCCATGTTTTTACTTTTCCCACCTGTCGCATCCACACCCAATGGCCTTTTCTGTGTCTCATCCTTACTTCTACCGAATGAACGGGTAATTCTCCGGAGATGTGCCTCCGAAGCATCTCATCGGCATAAGCAATATCGTCGGGGTGTGTTAATGTCTTCCAACCTTTCGGTCCAAGGAGCAAAGAACCTAATTTTAATTCTACCGAAGTGTAACCCAGATTTTTTGCCCAAATATCATTAAATTTAATTTTTCCGGTTTGAATATTCCATTCCAGCGTGCCTACATTTGCACCATTTAGCACATCCTCCAACTGAATTCTGGTCTTGCTTAATTCTTCTTCTGTCCGTTTGCGTTCGGTAATATCGGACAAAACGCCCGTCCAAGAGATGCTCCCATCCTCGTTTTTCTGCGGAACGGATTCTAACAGAATCCACATGATTTTTTTATTGACAATCACACGACCTTCCCAACGAAAAGGCTGTATCTTTCGATTTGCCACTTCGTTCGCTACAGCAAAAGTTTCAATATCATCCTTATAAATTAGATCGCTGAGAATAAAAATATTATTCTTAAAATCTTTTTTGGCAAGTCCCAAAATTTCAGCAAATTTATCGCTTACAAATTCAACTGTATACGGTGGATTATCAGAACTCGACCAGCTGCGTCCGTTCCATTTGTCGATGGCTAATACTCTTATTCGATACGATCCGGCTGGCTGACTGTCAAATATCGTTTTGTGCAATTTTTGATCTTCCTCGAATGCCTGCACAGTTGAATGCAATTCGTTATTCTCCGTTTCGAATTTAGTCTGTATGGACAAAAGACTTCGAATAATATCTTTTGCATCGGATAGATTTTTCGCCTCATTCGCTGTCAACGAACTTTGGGCAATAAACTCCAGTGCCTTTTGTTTTACCTGAGAAGATATATCTTTTACATTTTTATCCATGCTGTCGTACCAGTCAAAAACAGTACCATATTAAGTTGAGTATAGCCGTTCTGTTTTGTGTGAATTGCAAATATAACTATTAATTAGCAAATTAATAATGTGAACCAGAAGTTTCAATCAGAAAAATAAAGCCCAATCAAAATAAAATGATCGGGCTTTAGCTGCAAAACTAACTCAAAAAAATTATGTTATTCTATTTTAGCAGGTGATTTTCCAACTGCGACCTGTCTCAGGCTAGCATCCATTGCAGAATTCAATTTATATGTTCTTTCATACGTTTTCCCTGCGGAACTGCCGTATTCGTTTGTATGAATAACTATTTTTACCGAATCGCCAGAAACAACCGAATTCAGATAGCTCAAGTTGAAGGAAGCGAGCCCCCATTTGGCGTACGAAGGATAATCGCCATTTGCATTATGACGGAATTCAAGGTGAATTTTATTATCGTCGTATGTTTTTGTACTGTCCGACACCAAATTTATAAAATGAACTTTGTTGTAACCCGGATAATCAAACTCTACATTCAAATAATCGCTACCAACCCATATATCGCGAATATTGATTTTGTCGTCTCCAATACTATCCTGTTCTTCCGGTTTTATTTTATATACGTCTTTTGTAAGCACTTCATACACATCGAGTAATTGTATCTGAGTTGTATCAGCGGTGCTCGATAGCACAATATACTTAGCAACAATTCTTTGTCCATCTTTTGGTTTATAATACTTTAATTCGGAAAGCGATGTGTATAACACCTTATCATTATCCAATTTCAAATAAAATTTTGTTGCATTTTCCGGATTCTCAACCGTTGCGATATCGATTCGGCTATCATTGTAATAATTATCTCTATCATCGCTACAAGAGATCAACGAAACAATGGCCATAATGACCAAAATCAATTTTTTCATAACACTTATCTTTTTTAAAAAAACATTTTTTGAAATTATATACACAAAGACGATAATTGAATGAAAAACGTTGCACGAAGAATAATTTTTTGTCAAATAAATCTATAATTATAGCCTTTCATCCTGCGAAAACGGAAAATCAGAAATAACAACATATTTTAAGTTAGTTCACTATAAATGATTAATTTACTTTTACAATCAATAATTGGAATTAAAAAAGCAGCTCCTTTGTTTTCCGAACACAATTTCAATCGGATTTCGTGGTTATTTTTACTCAAAAAATAAAATTAGGTTACGAATTATCTTTACTACAACCAAACCGATGAATTTAAAAAAAATATATTTTTTGCTGTTTGCTACAATTGCACTCAGCGCCTGCCAAAACGAAGAAGAACTGCCTTTCAGCTTTAGTTTAAGCTCGTTGCAGGACAATGGTTTTTCGTTTGAAAAAATGAATGTTCAAACCGATGCAGTTCATCAAAACGCAGATGCTGATTTTGTAGTTTTGCCCCAGTTCGACGACAAAGGAGAGCTAAAATCTCCGTTTTTTGTGCAACCTCAACTTAAAAGTTCCTACGTTCTTTTAAAGCAATTTGACAATCTGACTTCAGCAGAACAGTTTTACAACAATTATACCTCGTTCACAGACGAAAATTTGGCTTTCGATTACAATGCACTATCTATCAAACCTTTTCAGATATGGTTAGTGCGAACAAATTCGGCTCAATATGGAAAGATATTAATCACCAACACGGCCACATCGTATTCAAACAATTCTCCGAATGCCATTGTAACTTTCAAAGCAGAACTGCTAAAATAAATTTTCCCGTTCGGCTTACATCTTTTCTACTAGAAATTGCTCAAAGCCCTGTAACAACGGCATTTACAGCAAACACACAACTTTTTTGTTTTTGCAAAAACAAGGAGGTTTCAAATTCGCCATTACACAAAAGTTTTTCGTATATTTGCACATCATACTAATTTGGGTGAAGACTGAATATTGCATAAATGTTATTTTCCGATATTATAGGGCAGCAAGATATTAAAAAGAGGTTGATACGTACCGTAACCGAACAACGGATACCGCACGCGCAACTTTTTCGTGGAACTGAAGGTGTTGGAAAATTAGGTTTGGCAATTGCCTACGCTCAATATATTTGTTGCGAAAACCGTGGAGAACATGATTCATGCGGAACATGCCCTTCGTGTGTGAAATACCGAAAACTGGCGCATCCCGATTTGCATTTCGTTTTTCCGGTAATAAAACCGGCAAACAGAAGTTCGGTAGTTTGCGACGATTTTATCGCCGAGTTCCGAACACAAGTACTGAAAAGCCCATATTTTGGCGTGAACGAATGGTATGCTGAAATTTCAGGAGATGCAAAGCAAGGGTTGATTTATGCCAACGAGAGCGAAGAAATACTCCGCAAGTTGAGCTTAAAAACATACGAGTCGGAATACAAAGTGATGATTATTTGGTTGCCGGAAAAGATGAACATTACCTGCGCCAACAAATTATTGAAAATATTGGAAGAGCCGCCCGAAAAAACGGTTTTTCTCATGGTTTCAAACGAGCCGGATCAAATTATATCGACAATTCTTTCGCGAACACAGCACTTAAACGTTCCCAAACTGACAGAGGCTGAGATTGTGGAAAAGTTGATGACCGACAAGCCCGGGCTTGGACAAGTTGATGCAATCAATACAGCCCGAATTGCCAACGGAAGTTATCTGGCTGCAACAGCGATATTGAACGACGATGACGAAAACAAGGTAAATTTCGAACGATTTGTGATGATAATGCGATTGGCATGGCAAGTGGGAAACAAGAAAGACCACGCATCACTCAAAACGTTACGAAAATGGGCAGACGAAATGGCGGCGAGTTCGCTGGGCAGAGAAAAACAGAAAGGTTTTCTGAATTATGCTCAGCACATGACACGCGAAAACTTTATTCGAAACTTGCAGGAAAACGGTCTTAACTACATGACCAGCTATGAGGCTGACTTCTCGCAACGATTTTCGCCTTTTATCAACGAGCGGAATGTGGAAGATATAATGAATGAATTTGCTTTGGCAGAAAAACATATTGAACAAAACGTAAACGCAAAAATGGTTTTCTTTGATTTGACACTGAAAATTATTATGCTGCTTAAGAAATAGTATAAAAGTTTTTAAGGTTCATAAAGGTTATAAAGTCAATTCTACTTTACAAACCTCCAACTTTACAAACTTTACACTTCACAAACTTTATAAACTAAAAGAATGGATTACACTCTAAATAATGGCGGTTGCTGCATGAATAAAAAAGGTTGCAACCGCAATACAAATCAGAAACTCGCTACATTCGACTGGATGTGCGACTTGCCCGAAACACAGAAAGAAACTGACTTTGTAGAAGTTCAGTTTAAAAATACACGAAAAGGATATTTCCTGAACAGCACTAAAATTCCACTCGAAAAAGGCGATATGGTGGCTGTGGAATCGTCTCCGGGACACGACATTGGAGAAGTTTCGTTGGTAGGAAGACTCGTTTTGCTTCAAATGAAAAAAAACAACGTCAACCTCGAGAAGATGGAAGTAAAACGGGTTTACCGCAAAGCGAAAGAAAACGACCTCGAAAAATATCAGGAAGCCAAAGCCAGAGAACAGGAAACCATGATAAAATCTCGTCAGATTGCTGAAAGCTTGAAGCTGAACATGAAAATTGGCGATGTAGAATTTCAGGGCGATGGCAACAAAGCGATATTTTATTACATTGCCGACGAACGCGTTGATTTCCGTCAACTTATCAAAGTATTTGCCGAGACTTTCCGTATTCGTATCGAAATGAAACAAATCGGAGCTCGCCAGGAAGCTGGTCGTATTGGCGGAATTGGTCCTTGCGGAAGAGAATTATGCTGTTCGGGTTGGATGTCGAATTTCAACTCTGTCTCTACCAGTGCTGCACGCTATCAGGATATTTCACTGAATCCGCAAAAACTGGCCGGACAATGTGCCAAACTAAAATGCTGTATGAACTACGAACTTGATTCTTACATCGATGCAGCCAAAGATCTTCCTTCAAAAGAAATTCAACTTGAAACGCTTGACAATACCTATTATCACTTCAAAACAGATGTTTTCAAAGCGCTGATTTCATATTCCACTTCGCCAAACTTTGGGGCGAATATTGTAACTATCACGGCAAAAAGAGCGAAGGAAGTAATTGCTTTAAACCGCAGAGGACAAAAACCCGGCACATTGGAAGACAGTACTGAAAACACGCCAAAACCCGCAGTTATCGATTACGAAAATGGCGTAGGACAAGACAGTTTGACCCGGTTCGATTCGAACAAAAAACGCCCGAACAAAAAACGTCCGAATAATCGTCCTCAGGGGCAAAAACCTAATCAGGTTGAGAACAG
This sequence comes from Paludibacter sp., assembly GCA_037446675.1. Classification (GTDB taxonomy): domain Bacteria; phylum Bacteroidota; class Bacteroidia; order Bacteroidales; family Paludibacteraceae; genus Paludibacter. The sequence goes on along the minus strand of JBBIID010000003.1, from coordinate 9,505 downwards.
AGGAAACCAACCTCGCGTTCAGAAACCAATTAAGAAGAAAAATACAGGTGAGAACAATAAAGACTAAAATCAAATACTGGCCGTTTGCTGCGTTGCTGGCTCTGATAGCTGGTTGTACCAATAACGATGTTTATTTCCAGTACAAAGCTATTCCCCCTTCGGGTTGGAGCAAAGACAGTGTTTGCATTTTTGATATTCCAGTTGACGATACGACTGCCGTTTTTAATTTATATGTAAATGTTCGGAACAGAGGCGAATATCCTTATCAGAACTTGTGGCTTTTTCTGCAAAAAATGTCTCCCGATAGCGTGATAGTCAAAGATTCTATCGAGCTTTATTTGGCCGATCAGCGCGGAAAATGGCTTGGTTCAGGACTTGGTTCGGTACTCGAAATGCCTGTTTTATACAAGCAAAATATGCAGTTTGACCAAAAAGGAACATATCGCTTCCAAATACGTCAAGGTATGAGAGATTCGATTTTAATCGGAATTAATGATATTGGAATGCGACTGGAAAAAATCAAATAACTTTTTACTAACCGAACATTCTGTTTATTTTTTAGATTTTTAAATTAAAGTGGGAAAAAACAAATTATCGAAATTTGCCGACATGGAGAGTTACCCTCATGTTTTTCAGGTTTCGTCGCATTATATCCGAGAAGGAAATCCTTTCGAGATGAAAGGTAAATGGAACGAGTTGTTTTTCAAAAACGATCGTCCGATTGTGTTGGAATTGGGTTGCGGCAAAGGCGAATACACCGTTGGATTAGGTCAGCTTTATCCCGAAAAAAACTTTATCGGAGTCGACATTAAAGGAGCAAGAATGTGGACCGGCGCAAAAGATTCGTTCCAAAAAGGAATGAATAACGTGGCTTTTTTACGCACAAACATTGAAATGATCCATCATTTTTTTGCCAATGAAGAAGTAAGTGAAATTTGGCTTACGTTCCCCGATCCGCAAATGAAAAAGACCACAAAGCGGCTGACGGCAACCAACTTTATGAAAAATTACCAGCAGTTTTTAAAAAAGGACGGAAAAATCCATTTGAAAACCGACAGTAATTTTATGTTTACATACACCTGCGAAATGGTGAACATAAACAAGCTCCCTGTTGTTGTTTCAACCGATAATCTTTACGAATCGGGCATAGACGACACTATTTTATCTATCAAAACATATTACGAACAACAATGGCTCAGCAGAGGCCTGACTATAAAATACATTCAGTTTTTACTGACCGACCAAGATGAATTCATCGAACCGGAGATTGAAATTGAACACGATAGCTACAGAAGTTTTGGACGAAATGCTGTAAATGTATCTCCACAAAACGTTTAATCGAGTTTATTTCAAAAACTCCAAAAATTTTATCAAAATGAATATTACTCCTCAAAAAATAATTGACGCATTGGTACATGTCCGTTATCCCGGAACAGGAAAAGACATTGTGTCAACGGGCATGGTGCAAAACGATATTAAAATTGATGGAAAGAAAGTCTCGTTTTCCATTGTGTTCGAAAAACAAAACGATCCGTTTTCGAAATCGGTGATAAAAGCTGCCGAACAGGCCATTCTCACCTATGTCGATGAAAATGTTGATATCAAAGGAAATATCGAAGCGATTTTTCATGAAGCCCCAAAACCGAAAGAAACTCCAGTTCTTGAAAAGGTGAAAAATATCATCGCTGTTTCATCCGGAAAAGGAGGAGTTGGAAAATCGACTGTTTCTTCCAATTTAGCCATTGCTTTGGCATCGTTAGGCTATAAAGTCGGCTTGTTGGATGCTGATATTCATGGGCCATCGGTTCCAAAAATGTTTGGCGTGGAAGATGCGCGACCCGAAGTTATCGAAAATGAAGGAAAGCATACCATAGTTCCTATTGAAAAATACGGGATTAAGCTGAACTCTATTGGATTTTTTGTTGATCCTGAACAGGCTTTGGTATGGCGTGGTTCCATGTCGAGCAACGCATTGAAGCAATTGATTACCGACACCGATTGGGGCGAATTAGATTATTTTGTAATGGACTTACCGCCCGGAACCGGAGATATTCATCTTACTCTGGTTCAAACACTTGGAATTACAGGAGTTGTTGTAGTGACTACTCCTCAGGATGTTGCATTGGCCGATGCTCGCAAAGGAGTTAATATGTTCACTGGCGACAAAGTTAATGTTCCGGTTTTAGGATTGGTTGAAAACATGTCATGGTTTACCCCTGCCGAACTTCCTGAAAACAAATATTACATTTTTGGGAAAGATGGTGGCAAACGTTTAGCGGAAGAACTTAATGTCAAATTGCTGGGACAAATCCCGTTGGTTCAGAGCATTCGCGAAGGTGGAGACGCAGGTCGCCCAATTGCCGTAAATCAGGATAGCATATTGACGCTCGCATTTAACGAACTAGCCCAAAATGTGGTAAATCAGGTGGAAATTCGCAATAAAACGTTGGATCCAACACAAAAAGTGCAAATGACGCGATAAGCTTTGAAAAAATCAAGCTTATTTTTCATCAAAACTTATTAAAAAACAAGGTTTTTTGATATTTTTTGTTTTATTTTGCATTGTTCATTAGTAAATTAAGTGAATTAGAATCAATCGGTTTCTGTTGTTAACGATCAAAAAATACAAATTTGCTATAACTACGAGTAAACCAACAACATGCAATTTTAATCTAAATATATTTTGCCTTTGATAATATTTATTCTATTTAATCATTCGTATTGATATCTGTTTTTTTGTTCACAATAAATTTTGAAAAATTTCAGGGGATGTTAATGGATTAATATTAACCGGGTTTTAATCTTTCCTAGCACACATGAAAAGATTTTTACTGCTTTTTATACTTGCATCTTTAACGTTTACTGCCTTTTCGGGGAAAAATAATTTCTCGAGATGGTCAATCACCGCTGAATATGGGTATAATTATTTCGACGGAGATATTAATCAGGATCTTTTAAATATCTTTCCTACTTCGGTTCGAGATATAAATTATGGAGGAACGCTCGAATACGCGCTAACTCCGATATGGGGGCTATCTTTAGACGGATACTACTTTCCGCTTCGTGCTGTAAACAACAGCCCTTGTCCCATCATTATCAATACAAACTTGGTTACTTCTGATTTTAATGCGACTATCAATTTTACACGCTTAATATTCCCTCAATCGAAATCTAAATTTTACGTCAATGGCTCTATTGGCATTGGATTTTCGCGCTATACTTTCGATCTCAGATACCTCGACAACACAGTTGTGCCAGCAACAGCTACTTATGTCGACTATAAATATGATGGATTGACACGGTTTATTCATCGATACGAAGGTGGTGCTCCCATGACTTATGGGCTTGCAGCATCCGTTCCCGTTACATTTTCGTTGGAATATAATTTTTCCCGACCGTTGGCTGTTGGACTGAAACTTCATTACCGGGCTTATACAAAAGACAATCTGGAAGGTGCAACCTATTTAAACTGGGATGGTGTAACAAACGATTATATTGCTGCCGGAACGTTGTTTTTGCGCTATAAGTTTAATTCAATCAAAAAACATCATTTAAGAAATATCCTTTGGGATGAATATGAGCCGGATAAAGGATTGGAACTGGCTCAGAAACTCGAAAAGAAGGTTGATGATTTGGCTAATCGTGTTGACACTTTAGAAAAGAAGGTTGATGACATTCTTCCTCGGCTCGACAATCTTGAAAAAATACTTTCCAACGACGGTCCAGACTCCGATGGTGACGGAGTTCCTGATGTGAGAGATATGTCGCCCGAAACACCACTCAATACTCCGGTTGATTTCTGGGGAAAACCAATTGTGATTCCGCAACCGAAAGGAAGAGCTTTGGGCTTGAACGAACTTCCGGAAGACATACCTGCCGTTTATTTCGATTTTGATCAGATCGATCTTGATAACGATGCTCTCGTAACAATTCGTCGGATTGCGATGAAAATGCAGGCAGACCCAACGCTTTATGTAGAAGTGAGAGGCTATTGCGACTATATGGGCAACAATCCATACAACAATTTATTGAGCCAAAGACGTTCCGATCGCGTGAAAGCTGAATTGGTAAAAACATGGGGAATTCCTTTCGACCATATTATTTCGAATGGAAAAGGAAAAATTATTGAGCCACGCACAAAATACCGTCCAAACAGACGATGCGATTTCTTCTTCGGAAGACTTTAAAATATAGACAACACACTTTTGAGCGAGCCGGGATTAAAGTCCGGCTCGCTTTTTTAAGGTTCATTCGATTTATCCAACTTAGTATAAACAAAAAGTTTTATCTTTACAGCCGTTTTTTAATAAATACAATCATTTTATAATCTGATTCATGAAACCAACTATCATTGATTTACTGAACGATAGCGTAGTAAAATTTGCTGAGAATCCATTTTTATGGGAAAAAACCACAGATAAATTCGTTCCTACCACTTATTCCGAAACAAAAAAACAAACACACATACTAGCTGCCGGATTAATCGAGCTCGGACTCCAAAAAGGCGATAAAGCCGCTTTGCTATCCGAAGGTAGAAATGCCTGGATTATTGGCGAGTTGGCTATCCTGCACACCGGAGCTGTTAACGTTCCTTTGTCTATCAAACTCGAAGAAAGCAACGACCTTATTTTCAGACTGAAACATTCCGAAGCGAAATATATTCTTGTATCAGGAGGTCAGTTGAAAAAGATCAGAACAATAATCGACGAATTGCCGCTTATCAAAAAAGTAATTGTTTTCGACGAACAAACCGAATGGCAACAAAAAGAAATTGGGCTAAACGAAGTTCTAAAAAAAGGAGCAGAACTATTAAAACAACAGCCTGACATTGTTGAAAGAAAATCGAAAGAAATTCTTCCCGACGACCTTGCAAACATAAGCTACACCTCCGGAACTACTGCCGACCCGAAAGGAATTATGCTCACGCACAGAAACTACACGGCCAATGTGGAACAAGCACTTACGTTGATGACCATCCCGACTACTTATCGCACTTTGTTGATTCTGCCGTTAGACCACTGTTTCGCGCACGTAGCAGGCTTCTATAGCTTCATGGCAAGCGGAGCAAGTGTTGGAACTGTGCAAACCGGAAAAACAGGAATGGAAACGCTGAAAAATATTCCTTTAAACATAAATGAGCTGAAGCCTCATTTGCTTTTAAGTGTACCTGCATTGGCCAAAAACTTCAAGAAAAATATCGAAACCAGCATTAAATCTAAAGGTGCAACAATAAGCTGGCTGTTCAATACGGCAATAAAAATGTCGTATTCGTATAACAAAGAAGGATTTAATAAAGGCCGTGGGTTGCAATTTTTGAAAAAGCCACTTTTGATGCTGTTCGATAAAATTATTTTCTCGAAAATTCGCGATGGCTTTGGCGGAAATATCGACTTTTTCATCGGTGGTGGCGCATTGCTCGATATTGATTTGCAACGCTTCTTTTACGCCATTGGGATGCCGATGTTTCAGGGTTACGGGCTTTCGGAAGCAACGCCAATCATTTCTTCAAACGGAATGAAAAATCACAAATTAGGATCATCCGGTTATCTTGTAAAACCAATGGATTTAAAAATTTGCGATTCGGACGGAAATGCGCTCCCTAATTTTGAGAAAGGTGAAATTGTAATCAAAGGCGAAAACGTAATGGCCGGTTATTTCAAAAACGAAAAAGCCACAGCTGATACGATAAAAGATGGTTGGTTGCACACGGGTGACATGGGTTATATGGATAATGATGGTTATCTTTACGTGGTAGGCCGATTCAAAAGTCTTTTGATTTCGAGCGATGGCGAAAAATACAGTCCGGAAGGAATTGAAGAATCGTTGGCTGATAATTCCAAATTAATCGACCAAGTCATTCTTTACAACAACCAAAATCCATATACTTCCGCATTGATTGTCCCCAACAAAGAAGCATTGAAAAAGCTGACTCTCCACAAGAAGCCGCATATTGCATGGGATTCGGCAGAGGCAAAAGAAGTAGCGCTCCAACTGCTTCAAGGAGAAATAAACGAATATAAAAAAAGTGGAAAATTTGAAGGAATGTTCCCTGAACGTTGGTTGCCTGCTGCAATTGCAGTTATTGGCGAACCATTCACCGAGCAAAATGGATTGGTGAATACTACGATGAAAATAATGCGCGGAAAGGTTGAAGAACGTTACGCTGCAAGAATAGAAGGGCTTTACGCCAATGGAGCTAAAGAAATTGTGAATAAGGAAAATATCGAAGCGCTATCCTAACTATTTTATCACGCAAAGACGCAAAGCAACATATTCTACTAAATCAACGCTTTGCGTTTTTGCGTGATAATAATTTTGCCTACCTTATTATTCTTTTTTTATAATAATAGGGTAATAATTTCGCCTAGTTTTTCTAAAAACTCGACATCCGTTTCGTCCAAAACATCGTATCGCTCGCTGTCGATATCCAACACCCCAACAACCTGACGGTTCTTATCAAAAACAGGAACTACTATTTCGGAAACCGAACTGCTACTGCAAGCAATATGTCCCGGGAATTTTTCAACATCAGGCACCAATATACTTTGCGCAGTTTTCCATGCCGTTCCGCAAACTCCCTTCCCTATTTTTATTCTGGTGCAGGCAATTGGGCCCTGAAACGGACCGAGAACCAATTCATTATTTCTCACCCAATAAAATCCGACCCACCACCAGCCAAAAGCCTCTTTCAACGCAGATGAAATATTGGCCAGATTCGCTACCAAATCTGGTTCACCGGTTACTAAAGCTTCAATCTGAGGAAGTAACGATTCGTATTTTTCCCGCTTTCCTGCATCAGCGGGGATGAACAATTCTTCTGACATATTAGTTTCTTTTTGGTGACAAAGTTAATGATAAAAAGCTGAATAAAAACTGACATATCATTAATCAGATTTTAATTAGTAGATTGTGAGATACCTCAGGTACGATAAATCATTAAATACAATTTAACAAACAGACTCATTTATCGAAAAACAATAAAAAATATTTGTTAAATCAAAAAATAATCCGTTCCTTTGCCATTATCATAATTATTCATTTTATCATCCGAAATTGTAATTTAATCATATAAAAAACAAATTATGAA
>JBBIID010000003.1:1153-2400 GCA_037446675.1 Paludibacter sp. | reverse complement strand
AAATTTCTTGTCGTAGGCATCCTGTTGTCACTTACCTATGGCTTAAGTGCGCAGCCGCTACCCATCGACCCGAAAATTCGTTATGGAAAACTTGATAACGGATTAACTTATTACATTAGAGCCAATAAAGAGCCTAAAGAACGTGCCGAGTTTTACATTGCACAAAATGTGGGTGCTATTTTGGAAAATGACAATCAGAACGGTTTAGCTCACTTTCTAGAACACATGGCATTCAACGGAACAGAACATTATCCTGACAAAGGAATTATCAATTTTTTGGAAAAAATAGGGGTGAAATTCGGTGAAAATATCAACGCTTACACTTCGCTTGACGAAACAGTGTACAATCTTTCTAACGTTCCAACCATGAGAGAAGGTGTAATTGACAGTGCGTTGCTCGTATTGCACGACTGGTCGGGTTCGTTGTCATTAATTGGAAGCGAAATTGATGCAGAAAGAGGAGTTATTCGTGAAGAATGGCGACAGGGAGCCGGAGCCGAACGTCGGATGTGGAAAGAATCGAACATACAAAAGTATCCCGGTTCGCAATATGCAAAACGTGATGTGATTGGCGACACAGCTATTATCAATAATTTTGCTTATCAAACCATTCGCGACTATTATAAAAAATGGTATCGCCCCGATTTGCAGGCAATCCTTGTAGTTGGCGATATTGATGTAGATAAAATTGAAGCAAAAATCAAAACTCTTTTTGCGAACATTCCGAAAAAAGAAAACTTTGGTGAGCGGCCTATCTATCCAATTTTGGATAACAAAGAACCGATTGTTGCTATCGTAACCGATCCTGAAGCTCGTATGACTCGCATCGAACTGGAATACAAACACGATGTTATGCCGGCTGAGATAAAAGAATCTATTCAGGGTTACGCTTTCAGTGTTGTGAACTCGTTAATTTCGAAAATGATCGGCGAAAGATTTGATGAAATTACCCAACAGGCCGATGCACCTTTCGTTGGAGCTTACGCCGGATATGGAGAACTGGTAAAATCGAAAGATGCTTTCCAACTGCTTGCTATTCCAAAAGAAGGTAAAGAATTGGAAGGACTTAATGCATTGTTGCTGGAAGCCGAAAAAATCAAACGATTTGGTTTTACTAATTCGGAATTGGAGCGCGCTAAAACAGATTTTCTGAAAGGAATTGAAAAAGCTTACAACGAACGCGACAATCAGAAAAACAGTAGTCTGGTACGCGAATATATCAGAAACTATTTGTCGCAAGAGCCCAT
>JBBIID010000003.1:0-1143 GCA_037446675.1 Paludibacter sp. | reverse complement strand
GGAATTGAATGGGAATACAACGCTACTAAAATGATGGTCCCGCAATTAAAACTCGACATGGTGAATCAGATTGCAAAATCGTACGTAACCGATACCAACCTGATTGTTTCAATTATGGCTCCTGAAAAAGCCGAAGTGAAAATTCCGTCGAAAGACCAAATTTTGGCAGCTGTCGATAATTCGAAAAAAGCCGAGCTTACTGCTAAAGCCGAAGAAGATCTGAACAAACCACTGATCGAAAAAGCACCTAAAGCCGGAAAAATTAAAAAAGTAACCACCAACAAATCGCTGGGCACTACCGAATGGACATTAAGCAACGGCGTGAAAGTGATATTCAAACCTACTACTTTCAAGAAAGATGAGATTTTGATGAACGCTTTCAGCGAAGGAGGTTTATCGAAAGTGAAAGATGTAGCCGACCTACCTTCTGCTACACTGGCTGCTTCCATTGTAAGCAACAACGGACTTGGCGAATATTCATTAGTTGATTTGAATAAACTGTTGACAGGAAAAATTGCTTCAGTTGAACCTTCTATTGGCAATTATGAAGAAGGATTCTCCGGCAATTCATCAGTTTCCGATTTCGAAACTATGCTCCAGTTGATTTACCTGAACTTTACAGCCGTTCGCAAGGACGACAACGCTTTTGACGCTATGATGAACGGCTACAAAGCCAGTCTTGCCAACAGTGCCAGCGATCCTCGTAAAGCATTTAGCGATTCTATTAATATGACGTATTATAATCATAGTCCGCGTACCGTGTTGATGAATCTCGAAACACTTGAAAAAGTGAATCAGGAAAAAGCAATTGCGATTTTCAAAGAAAGATTTGCTGTGCCAGCCGATTTCACTTTCACTTTCACCGGAAATATTGATCCGGCAAACGATACTATAAAAAATGAAATTTGTACTTACCTTGGAGGCTTGAAGTCAGCTAAAGGCGGTGAGAAATTTACAGACGTAAATATCAGAAGACCACAAGGAAAAGTAGATAATACTTTTGCAAAAGAAATGAAGATAAAAAAAGCTTCTAACTTCATCCTGTACAGTGCTCCAATGTCGTTTAACATGACTAACAAAACAGTTGTTACTGCCATTGGAAGCATTCTTAGTTTGCGTTATCTGGAAAGTATTCGCGAAAAA
>JBBIID010000002.1:0-24513 GCA_037446675.1 Paludibacter sp. | reverse complement strand
AAAGGTAAATATCATTAATCAATTTATCGGGGATTGAATTGGATATTAATAATTCTTCGGTAAAAATAAGAACCCATCCTTTGGGTTCAGCCGTTAATTTTACCTGATGCATTTGTCCCGGAAAAATAAAATAAAGCGTGTTATCGTTTATTTTATACTCATTAAAATCCACATAATGAATACCTTCTCCTTGTTCAAAAAGAATAATCGTGTAATAATCGTGACGATGAGGACTATCCGGTTCACCGTTATTGCTTTTGTAAATATCTTCTATCCGTTTTAAAGCAAACATGGAATTATTACCTCCACTATCAGCAAAAGTATAGGACTTAATATCTTTATGTATCATGCTATTCATAAGCGCAAAAGTAGTATTTGTAATTATTAAACGCACTTTCGTTTACATTGTTTGTGTAAAAAAACATTTCTGTACGCCTTTCTATTTATAAGCTATCAACAACTTGTTGAAAACTGTTGATAAAACCCTGAAAGAAATATTGAAACTTTATTTTTAAATATGAAAAATAGTACTCTCTTATCGGTATTTTCAGAATAACCAAATTAGTTAGCTGTTTTTTTATACCATTTTTTTAACCTGATTTTAGCAGTTTTCAGCATATCGGTTGCCAAAAACTTTCTAACTTTGCAGTTATTAACAAGATGTTGATAAAATCTATAATTTTCTTATTTTTAAAAGAATAATTATTTGAAATTTGTTGATAGTATGAACTAAAAATTTAATAACGGATTGTACAAGTATTTTTTAATATTTTTATCAACCTTATCAACACCCTATAATTATCTTCAAATAGATTTTTTGGAAAATAAAAAGAATAATATTAATGTTTGTTTCGAAAAGTCTTAGTTTTCGATTTTCAAAACAAAGATATGTTTAGAACTGAAAAATGAATAAAACAGAACTTATATCGGAAATAAACCGACTGAAAAAAGAAAAAAATGCCGTTATCATGGCGCACTACTACCAAATGGGCGATATTCAGGATATTGCCGATGTGGTAGGCGATAGTTTGGCTTTGGCTCAAAAAGCAGCTCAAACCAATGCTGATATTATTGTGCTTTGCGGCGTTCATTTTATGGGCGAAACCGCCAAAATTCTTTCGCCGGATAAAAAAGTACTCGTGCCGGATATGAATGCCGGTTGTTCGTTGGCCGACAGCTGTCCTGCGGACGAATTTGAAGCTTTTGTAAAGGCTCACCCCGATCATACCGTTATTTCGTACGTTAACACCACAGCGGCCGTTAAAGCGCTTACCGACGTGGTGGTTACTTCTACTAATGCAAAGAAAATAGTGGGTATGTTTCCCAAAGATGCGAAATTAATTTTTGGTCCGGATCGAAATCTTGGAAATTATATCAACAGTGTTACCGGTCGTTCGATGTTATTATGGGACGGAGCATGCCATGTACACGAACAATTCTCTGTTGAAAAGTTGGTGAAATTAAAAGAAGAACATCCCGGATCGTTGATTTTAGCGCATCCCGAATGTAAAAAAACAGTTCTTTTAATGGCCGATTTTATTGGAAGTACTCAGGCTTTGCTTAATTATGCTACTCAATCGGATGCTAAATCATTTCTGGTAGCTACCGAAAGTGGTATTTTACACGAGATGCAAAAACACAATCCTGATAAAGAATTTATTCCTGTTCCGCCAAACGATAGCACTTGTGCTTGTAACGAGTGTAATTTTATGCGTTTGAACACGATGGAAAAGCTTTATCAATGTTTATTGAACGAAACGCCTGAAATTCTTATTGACGAAGAAGTCCGCGAAAAAGCTGTAAAACCGATTTTAAAAATGCTGGAAATGAGCTAATTCATTAAGTATTATTCAGCGAAATAAGATTATAAGTAACTTAATGAATCCCATAAAATTATTCTATCAACAAAAAAAATATCTTACTTCAGCTTTTTTATATTCCTGTTCCAGTTTAATTTTTAGTACCTGGGTAACGTATATTCCGCGTATTGCCGACAAAATAGGAATTTCGGAAGGAAAAATAGGAAAAGCTATCTTTTTTTCGGCACTTGGTGCGTTTATCATGATTCGAATTTGTCGACGAATTATTGATAGGATAGGAGTTGGTAAGTATACTTATTTTGCCTTAATAGCTTATTGCGCTTGTTTTTTTCTACCTTTTTTAGCTTACGATTATACCACTTTATGTATTAGCCTTTTCATTTTTGGAATGGCTAATTCTTCGTTTGGAATTTCAATAAATTCGCTGACTGCTACTATCGAAAAGCAAGATAAAGTTTATGTAATGTCTGCCAGTCATGGTTTTTGGAGCATTGGTGGCATGATTGGTTCTGCAACCGGAAGTTTTATTGCTGTTTTGCTCGATAATCCAATTTTGCATGTTTCTATTCTTGTATTTATAATTTTAGCTATTCAAACTAAGTTCAGAAAACATTATTTTTTGCGGCAAGGAGAGCAGTTGAAAAAAGAAAAGAATCATTCTCAAAATTTTAAATCATTATTTGCCATTGCCTTAGTTGGACTTGTGTTAATGGTTACCGAAGGTGCTATTGCCGATTGGAGTGCTTTATATTTGAAAAAAATTATTTCAATTGATGTAAAATATTTAGGTTTTGGTTATGCGGCTTTTTCGTCGGCTATGATGTTAGGACGCTTTGCAGGCGATGGGTTTAGTAAAAAATTAGGTTCATGGAAGTTAATCACTTATTCAACCCTGATAGGTATAATGGGTTTTATAATGGTTTTAGTGATTCATCCACTCGTTTCTATTCTGGGCTTTTTTGTTATTGGGCTTGGTTTTTCGGTAGTGGTACCTGAGGTATATCGCTTAGCTTCGAATGTTGAAAATATAAATACTGCCGATGGAGTTGCTTTTGTAGCTGCTACCAGCAATATAGGTTTTTTAGTAGGTCCTGTTTTTCTTGGTTTTATAGCCGAAATGAAATCGCTTCACGTAAGTTTTACAGTGCTTACGGTTTTTGTAAGTTTAGCTTTTTTCATTGCTGCCTGGAAATTTTTTTATACAAGAAAAAATAGCTGACTATCCTTTTTTCCTTAAAATAATTCATATATTTGCATCATCTAAAACCACTGGATGTTTAAAATTATATCGGATTTGGTAAAGTAAATAACCTTTTTACAAAATGTATAAGGTTATCCACTCAATTAAAGCTCTGACATATTCTTGTTAGAGTGTTTTTCGTATATATTATTTATTAATAATTATTTATGGCAAGATGAAATGATGCTTATCTTCTTTTTCATTTACCATAAATCGTATAAAAATTTAAACATCATGAGTAACGAAAATAAATCCATTCACGAATTCGATTTCAATTTAATAGCCGAATATTTTTCAACTTTCGAACGTCAGGGGCCGGGCAGTCCCGAAATGACTATAAAAGCATTGAGTTTTATCGATCACCTTACCGAAAATTCATTTATTGCCGATCTTGGTTGTGGTACCGGTGGTCAAACAATGGTGCTGGCGCAACATACAAATTGTAAAATTATTGGGATTGATATCTTTCCTACTTTTATTGACTTATTTAATAAAAATGCTGCAAAATTAAATTTGCAGGGTAGGGTAGAAGGCGTGGTAGGATCGATGGACGATCTTTCTTTTCGCGAGGAAGAATTGGATTTGATATGGTCTGAAGGAGCTATTTACAATATTGGTTTCGAACGTGGTTTGAATGAATGGCGTAAGTATTTGAAAAAAGGAGGTTACATTGCAGTTACCGAAGCATCGTGGTTTACCGACGATCGTCCGGACGAAATAAATGAATTTTGGTTGGATGCTTATCCCGAAATTGATACGATACCCAACAAAGTAAATCAGATGCAAAAGGCGGAATACATGCCTGTGGCCACGTTTATTATTCCTGAAAATTGCTGGACAGACCATTTTTATGCTTTACAAACCGAAGCGCAGGAATTGTTTATGAAAAAATATCTCGGCAATAAAACGGCAGAAGAACTGGTTGCCAATCAGCGACACGAAATGCAGCTCTACAGCAAATACAAACAGTATTACGGCTATGTATTTTATATTGGGAAAAAGCTCTAGTTTAATCAAAAGCGGAATTTATTATTCCGCTTTACTTTTTTTTATAAAAAAACGACTAAGTTAAAATATAATTTATAATTTTACGTTATATCACTTACTACTAACATTTAATCTTACAAAAAATGAAAACAAAAATTTTATTGGGTGTGCTTTGTTTTGCTGTTCTTTGTGGTTGTAGCAAGTCAACAAAACCTGAATTTTTATATCTGAATGCAAGTCAGCTCAAACCGCTTGGGATTGAAATGAACGAAAAAGGGGTCTTTTATAAAAATGAAAATCCGAATTTCAAACAAGATCATCAAAAATATGCTTGTTTGGCATTTGCCTGTTCGGATAAGAATTATTTGTCTTCAACGGTGTTTGATGTTACTGATACTTTAAAAACATCGAGTGGAGTTGATAGTTTTTTGGTTGTAAAAGAGTTTACAAAAAATGATTTTTATCCTCTGTTAATTGGCGATACTAAGGGACATCAAAGCATGGATAACGAAAATGTTGGTGTAGATGTAAAATTATTGCCGGTTGCCATTTGCATGTCCGAAACTAATTTACCAAATAGAAAAGATACGGTTATTGCTTGGTTTAAGCCTACAGAAGCGTTGAGAAAAGCATTACCAACGGATATAAATATGGAAGATTATTTGAGAACAAGATAGAACTAAAAGAAAAAGCGGAATAGTACTATTCCGCTTTCTTTTTGGCATGTTCGGTAGGAACTATTTTGAAAAATTTGTCGTTTCGCCGTACCAGTTCTTTCGTTTTAATGGAAAAATAAGTTCCTTTTTCTACTCTTTCCACAGGTTTGAGTGCTACCCGTATTTCATCGGCAATATCTTCGTAAGCGCCGGTTGTTTCGCCCGTAATTAGAATTTCGTCACCTTTTTCCAAATATTGCGCTTCCAGTAGTATCTCGGCAACTCCAATTTTTGAAAAATAATTGGTTACTTTTCCCACGTATATTTTTTTATGAGTCGCTTCCGATCCGTAGTTGCTGCTCCATTCGCCAAGACGCTGTCCGAGGTAATAGCCGTTCCAGAATCCACGATTAAATACTTTGGCAAGGCGGGTATCCCATTCGGCTACTTTAGCGTCGGAAAACGTTCCATTTAAAGCAGATTCGATGGCTTCCTTGTAACAGGACACTACGGTTTTTACATACTCAGCTCCACGGGCGCGCCCTTCAATTTTGAAAACACGCACGCCGGATTTCAGCATTTCGTCGACAAAGCCAATTGTTTTCAAATCTTTTGGCGACATAATGTACTCGTTATCAATTTCCAGTTCGATTTCCGAATCTTTATCCTGAACAATATATCCCCGACGGCAAATCTGATTACAAGCCCCACGATTGGCCGAAACATTTTTTTCGTGCAAACTCAAGTAACATTTCCCGGAAACGGCCATGCAAAGTGCTCCGTGGCAGAACATTTCGATGCGAATCAACTCACCGCCTTTTCCTCGAATATTGTCGTTGATAATGGCCTGATAAATTTCAGCAACCTGTTCCATGTTCAATTCGCGCGCCAACACCACCACATCGGCAAACTGCGCATAAAACTTTAGTGCTTCCACATTCGAAATATTCAATTGCGTGGAAAGATGAACTTCCACACCAATGCTGTTGGCATACATCAAAGCGGCTACATCAGCGGCAATAATAGCCGAAACCTGTACTTCTTTGGCTACGTCAATGATTTCGCGCATCAGGTTCAGGTCGCCATCGTACAAAATAGTGTTTACTGTGAGATAACTTTTTACGCCGTTTTCGTTGCAAATGCGTACAATTTCACGTAAGTCGTCGGTAGTAAAATTGCTGCTCGACTTACTGCGCATATTCAGTTTTTCTATTCCGAAATACACCGAATCGGCTCCGGCTTTTATAGCTGCCCAAAGACTTTCCCATGAACCCGCGGGAGCCATAATTTCGATACTACCTCTAGCCCCTAAAGGGGAACTTAAGTTAGTTTCGTTTTGTATATTTTTGTTATTCATTTTTTTAAAGAAAGTTGTAATTTAATTCCCCTTTAAAGGTTAGGGGTTTGTTTTTATTTATACTTTGGAGTCAATATTTCTACCGGAAAACTAATCCCAATTCGTATCTGATGATATGGAAAATCCTTTATTCCATACTGATATTGCGCAAAATAATCCATATAACTTTTCATGATGGAAAATTTGGCGGCATAAACCAACGGCGCATCTCCGTAATTTGGAGAATAATGACTGTTGGTGTGCATCCAACCCCAATATCCCGAAAGTGTATTCTCCAGTTTCCAGTTTTTATTTCCTACAATAAGTTTTCCACCATACATGGGCGCATCGTTTTGTCGGCTATTGGTGGTTTCCCAACACATAAAACCAAGGTTTGCAACACCACGAATTTCGCTTATAAATTTACTTTTAGTAAAAATAGATTTTCCAAATTCTACGTCGAAGTAATATCCCGGCGTGTCAAAATAACGTCGTTCGTCGAAATTTGTTCCCGAAGCAGTTTTTAAAGTTGAATTAAGGACGATGGCTGGAGCAATTTTTTTCTCTTTTAGTATGGAAATTCTGGTTTGGACATAGAAATCACCGGATGCTCTACCCGAAATATTTCCGTTTGCCATATCACGTTGTAAATTAACTTTTTCGGTTACTTTGTATGTTTCGAATAGGCTTGTCCATATTTTAAAAGATACCCGTTCGGGCAAAAGTGGAAGTTCAATTTTAAAATATCCGTTTTTGGTTTGGTCACCAAAACCAAAATAATAATCGCCCATCAAACTGATGGTTGTTTTAGTCGGAATGGTGGCATCGGTAAATTCCGGAACTGGATTTGCATTTGGTCCAAACCAGGCAGTGGAATATCTTACCTGAGCAGAAATTGTTTGCAGAGAAAATACAAAAAGAATTATATAAATGCTGTTTTTTTTCACTCCTGTTTTTTGTTGCAAAGATAAGCAATTGGATTCGATTTAAGGATTAATTAGGGTTGTTCGATTTTTAATCGAATATTTACGATGAACGATTTTTAATCGCTCTACCCATACTCCAACTATTTATCAAATAATTTTGTTCCTTTCCAATCCTCCCAGCTCGAAACTAAGTTTGCCGAAACAGGATTATTAATAGTGTAATTTATGGCATTATATAAATGTTTATCATCACGAATTGTGGTATCAAAACTTTCTTTTTGCCATAAATTTCCGGTTCGTTTTTCAGATTTGTTTATTTTGTTAGCCGTAAAACGTTTAACTGAGTGTAAAATATCTTGCAGATAGATGGGTTGATCATTATTGTCTTTTTCAAATGCTTTAAATACCCAATGAACATGATTTGACATAATGCAATAAGCATAACTTTCTAGTTTTGTACCTTCCCAAAAAGATAGTGCTTCAATAATTATTCTTTGGTTGGATTCTTTCGATAAATCCACAATCGATGAAGATTGTAAATGCAATAAGTCATCGTATGCTTTGATATATTTCTTTCGGATTAAATAGTATTGTATTTTTGTCTGATTGATAATATTTTCGTCTGCTTTATTTTTCTTTAAAATATTTATTTCTGAACTTAAATTGTACAATTTCTCTTTATATGCTGATAATGCTTTTACAGGAACAGCATCTTTAAGACACCATGTAACAAAATAGGATTGTCCAGATTGTTGAAAATGTGGTAATGATAAACGATAGAACTCTTTCTTTTCCATAGTTCTTGTTTTAAATGAGCGATTAAAAATCGCTCCACCCAAGGGTTGTTTGATTTCTAATCAAAAATTATCAAATGATCGATTGGAAATCGATCGACCCTAACAAATTTAATGCATAGGGCGTTTTTTGATGACTCCGCCTTTTACATCTTTTATGCTGTGCATTACAATAAATGCATCCGGATCGATATTTTCCACTTCCGATTTTAGCTTTGTAAGCTCCAAGCGGGTAATCAGCGTGTAAACAATGTCGGTTTTTTTCAGCGTTTCACCACGTTTTGCATAACCTTTTTTGCCATAATAAAGTGTACAACCTCTTCCGAGTTTTTCGATAATGGCCAATCGAATTTCTTCATTTTTTTCCGAAATGATAGTGACACCCACATATTCTTCTATTCCCGAAACGACAAAATCCACCGTTTTCGATGCTGCCAGATAGGTGAGCATGGCGTACAAAGCAGTTTCAACAGAAAAAACATAAGCAGCTGCCAAAAAGATGATCACATTGAAAATCATGATGACATCACCAATCGTGAGCGAAGTTTTACGCCCTAAATAAACTGCCAATACTTCGGTTCCATCAATTACCGAACCTCCACGAATGGCCAAACCAATACCCAATCCTAAAAAGAAACCACCAAAAACGGCGATGAGCAATTTGTCGTGAGTGATTATTGGAAATGGCACAAAATGCACGGTAAGAGCAAGCAGAATTATCGCTGTTAAACTGTGAAAAGCGAATGGTTTGTTTATAGTATAATACGCCAAAATTATAAACGGAATATTAATAAGAACCAAAAGCACAGAAAGTGGGAGCGAGGTCAGCTCGGTTAATATAAGCGAAATACCCGTCACGCCGCCATCGATAAATGAGTTGGGAAGGAGAAAACCTTTCAGTCCAAAGCCTGCCGACATAATTCCTAACAACAAAAAAACGCTGTCTTTCAAAAAATTTATAAGTTCACTATTTGGATTTTTTCTAATGACTTTTTCTATCTTTTTTTGTTTCATAAATTGGGTTGATAAGATTTTTACAAAAATAGTGATTATAATCAATTCAATAAATTCATAGTAAGTGGATTATTGGTCTTTTTCAATTAAATTTTTACCTTTGCACACCAATTTTGTATAAAAATGAAAATTTCAAACATACAATTTCCTGATAAACCATTGTTTCTTGCACCCATGGAAGATGTTACCGATCCGGCTTTCCGGCTTTTGTGTAAGCGTTTCGGAGTGGATATGGTTTATACGGAATTTATTTCGGCGGATGCGTTGATACGAAATGTAAACCGTACCACTCAAAAGCTGACCATTTATGATGAAGAACGACCGGTAGCAATTCAGTTGTATGGCCGTGAGGCGGATGCCATGGCAGAAGCTGCAAAAATTGCAGAAGAAGCGAATCCTGAAATTATTGATTTGAATTTCGGTTGTCCGGTGAAAAAAGTTGCCGGAAAAGGGGCAGGAGCAGGGCTGCTACGAGATATTCCAAAAATGCTGGAGATAACCTCTGAAGTGGTGAAAGCCGTAAAAATTCCTGTAACGGTGAAAACACGCTTGGGCTGGGACGAAGACAATAAAATCATTGTTGAGCTGGCCGAACGACTTCAGGATTGCGGAATCGCGGCACTAGCGATTCATGGTCGTACCCGTTCGCAAATGTACAAAGGCGATGCCGATTGGACATTGATAGGCGAAGTAAAAAATAATCAGCGGATGCACATTCCGATTATTGGAAATGGCGATGTAACAACTCCAGAGCGTGCTGCCGAATGCTTCGACAAATACGGTGTTGATGCGGTCATGGTGGGCAGGGCAGCCATTGGTCGTCCCTGGATTTTTGGCGAAATGAAGCAGTATTTTAAAACCGGAGAAGCAACCAATTTGCTTTCGTTTGAAGAGAAAAAAGCGATTTTAAAAGAGCATATTATTGCATCGGTAAAATGGCTGGATATAGATGAAACAGCAGACATAAAAACCGTTTCAGATCAACGATTGAAAGGAATTATCCACAGTCGCCGACATTTGGCTGCAACGCCTTTGTTTAAGGGTATTCCAAATTTCAAAGAAACGCGTATAGCCATGCTGAGAGCGGAAACTTTGAACGAACTTTTTGAGATAATAGATAGTGTAAGTGAACCGAATTTAGCATTGTAACGTTATTATTTTCAATTATATAATTAAACAGAATTTTTAAATGAAACATTTATTTTTATCATTAATTGCTTTAATGCTTATGACAACAGCCTGCAATTCAAATAAAGATGCTGCTGTGACATCGGGCATCGATTTGACGAATCTGGATACCACTGCTGTACCGGGAGTAGATTTTTATCAGTATGCGTGTGGCGGCTGGATGAAGAAAAATCCGCTTACAGGCGAGTATGCACGTTTCGGAAGTTTTGATAAACTGGCCGAAAATAACCGCGAACAACTGAAAGGACTCATCGAAGAAATTGCTTCGAAACCAGCCGAAAAAGGTTCGGTAGAACAAAAAATTGCCGATATCTACAATTTGGCGATGGACAGCGTAAAGCTAAATGCTGATGGTTATGAGCCAATAAAAGCTGATTTACAAAAAATTGCTGAAATTAAAACTGTATCGGATATTCTGAAATTGACTCCAACTCTTTCAGTTGAAGGATTGGATCCATATTTTGCAGTATATGTGGCTGCTGACCCGATGAATAGCACCATGAATTTGGTTCAGACATATCAGAGCGGTATCAGCTTGGGACAACGCGATTATTACATTGAAAATGATGATCATACTAAAGAGATTCGTGAAAAATACAAAGAACATATTGTAAAAATGTTCCAGTTAGTTGGTTTTGCCGAAGATGTTGCTCAGAAAAATATGCAAGCGGTAATGAATATCGAAACCCGTTTGGCTAAAGCTGCGTATGATAAAGTAAAGTTGCGCGATCCGCACGCTAATTACAACAAAATGTCGGTTGAAGATTTGCAAAAGTTAGTTCCGGAAATCAGCTGGAAAGAATATTTGACTGCATTAGGATTGAAAGATACGAAGGAAATAAGCGTTTCTCAGAAAGAATCGTTGGTAGAAGTAGGAAAAATTATAGCTACGGAGCCAATAGCTTCCCATATTGCGTATTTACAGTGGAAATTGATAGATGGTGCCGCCGGATATTTAAGTGACGAAATTAGCGCTCAAAACTTCGATTTCTTTGGTAAGACTCTTTCTGGTAAAAAAGAGCAGTCGCCACGTTGGAAACGTGCAGTAAGCAATGTTGATGGAACGTTAGGAGAAGCAGTAGGACAGATGTATGTAAAAAAATACTTCCCAGCAGCTGCAAAGGAACGTATGTTGAAATTGGTGAGCAATCTTCAAAAATCTTTAGCCGATAGAATTAACGCACTTACTTGGATGGGAGATTCAACAAAAGTAAAAGCTAACGAAAAATTGAATGCTTTCATTGTAAAAATCGGTTATCCAGACAAATGGAGAGATTATTCAGCATTAGAAATAAACAAAGAATCTTATTATGCCAATATTCGTCGTGCCAACATATTTGAAACGGAATACAGATATGCAAAAGCAGGAAAAGAAGTGGATAAATCGGAATGGCAAATGACTCCGCAAACGGTAAATGCTTACTATGATCCTTCCACAAATGAAATTTGTTTCCCTGCCGGAATTCTTCAGTATCCGTTTTTCGACATGAATGCTGACGATGCGTTTAACTATGGAGCTATTGGAGTGGTTATCGGACACGAGATGACACATGGTTTCGACGATCAGGGTTGTCAGTTTGATAAAGAAGGAAACCTGAAAAACTGGTGGACGGCTGATGATAAAAAACATTTCGACGAAAGAGCAGCAGGTTTGGCTAATTATTTCGATTCGATAGAAGTTGCTCCTGGAGTAAAAGCAAATGGTAAATTCACGTTGGGCGAGAATATTGCCGATCAGGGTGGTTTGCACGTTTCGTTCCAGGCATTCCAAAATGCAACAAAGAATTCACCGTTAAGTGTAATAGATGGATTTACTCCTGAACAACGTTTCTTCCTTGCTTATGCTAACGTTTGGGCAGGAAATATCCGTCCTGAAGAAATTCTGCAACGTACAAAATCAGATCCACATGCGCTAGGTAAATGGCGTGTTGATGGTGCTTTACCACATGTTGATGCTTGGTATGCTGCCTTTGGAATTAAAGAAGGTGACCCTATGTTTTTGTCGACTGACAAACGGGTAAGTATTTGGTAAGTTTCCAGACAAGGTTATTAATAAATTAAAACAGACTGCTACGATTAATTTGTAGCAGTCTGTTTTTTTTTGTAAACAAACCTTTTTCACAAAAAAGGCAAAAATTTTCAGATTATTTCTTTATTAACTTTGTAATTAGTGCATTTGCTTTTACAAGATAAACACCCTTAGGTAAAGAACTAATATCCACATAGCTATTTTTGTCTACCTGTTGGCTGATAAGTAAACATCCACTTATATCGTAAACAGCGACCATACTTGTTTCTGCCTCTGAATTAATTACAAAACCATCAGTAGCAGGGTTGGGAAATATTGCTGAAGCATTTCCTGAATAATTACTTACATCCGTTCCCAAGTCAGTTTTAAAACTAACTTCTTCACCATAGCTTGTACCAGCTGTGTTGGTTGCATAGGCTTTTACATAATAGGTAGTGTTAGCTGTCAGGTCTGTTATAGAACTTGTGAAAGCTCCTGTTGTACTAATCTCACCCTGTGTAGTTTTGGTAGTTAATTCAACAGTTGGATTCGCTGACGTACTCCAAACAACGCCATATTGCGTTGGATTCGGAACACCTAAAACAGTTATATTACCATTACCAACAGCAGTTGTTGAAGTAATCGATGTAACTTCTTGTGTTGTTACTGTGGCTAAGGTATTCAATAAAGGTGCATCAGTGACAGTGTATGACCCGCTGTTAAGAATAGTTGGGTTAGTATCGTCACCTGTCCAGTTAGCTGGATTACCAATCCTTGATTTCCACTCAGCTTTTGTGGCCGGACTTATTGATCCTGTATATGCATAATTATCAAAGTGAGGCAATGATAATGCTGTAACGTCATCTATTAATCCAGGAGGTAGAGCTGATCCAGATCCTTGTCCATCAGCCCCATTTGCAGGAATATTACTATCCCATGCAACCGGACGTTGAGATGCAGCAAAAATAAACGTTGGATTTGCCCTACTACCTTGGAAAACTAATATTTCATCACCTGTAGAATTACCCGTAAAAAAGACTTCAAAAAAAGCTGTAGTATATGTAGTATTGGAACTATAAGCTGTAAAGCCTATTGTGTTCATTTCATCATTTCTTATTATGGTACCTGCTGCAATTGCCGTTGGAGCTGTATATTTAATCATCATATCATTGTTTCCCATGTAGGAAATAAATGCGTTAGCCTCATTACTCCAACCAATATCTGTAAAAAAGATTTCTGTTCCAGCTTCGAGATTGACCAATGGCATAAATGAATAGCCATCTTGAGTTATACCAGGAGAGTATTCACCATCTCCATTAAAGGCTAAAAGAACAATGTCACCGGTGTTCAAAGTTGTTTGTGCTAATAACCCTGACGGAAAATTAGATAAACAAACGATTGCAATAGCTAAATTTGTCAATGTTTTTTTCATAGCTGTATAATTTATTTAATCACTATTCTAGAAAATTTGATTTATATAAAGCATCTTTTTTGTGTCAGTTGTTTAGGCAAGAACTTTATTAATTAGTGATTTACAATTTATCCTTTGCTTATATAGCAATAAAACTGTTACGAAAATAAGTAATTATTAACGATGAGTTTTTATCAATTCGCACATAAATTAATTGTTGAATTGATAAAATAGAGGTTGAATATGATAAGATGGTGAAATTTTAGATAGATCTAAACAGCTTGATAAGATTACAAATCAGAATTTCTGTTTTTAATCCATGCGGCGGGGGTTTCGTCGCATAACTGTTTAAATTGCCGGGTAAAATTTGATTGTTCCGAAAATCCGCATTGCTGCGCAATTTCTAAAATGCTGAACTCTTTGTTTGCAACCAGCAATGTTTTGGCATATTCAATTCTTAAATAGTTGATAAATGAATTGAAATTTTGTTTTTCGTTTTTATTGAGCATTACTGAAAAGCTGGTACGGTTAGAATTAAATATCTTTGCCATATCGTTTACCGTAATTCCCTGTTGGAGGTATAGCTTTTGTTCAATTATTTGGCATCTAATTTCGTTCCACAATAATGTTTTGCTTTGTTTTTCAGTATTTTCGGTTGGCGAATATATTACGGGTTCAATTACTAAAAATGTTCGTGGATATTGTATATAAAACAGCCCAAAAATCAAATAAAATAATCCATACAAAACTGTAAATATAAGAATAGAAATTTCGGTAAATAAAAAGCCGGATAAAAATGCGCAAACACCCATTGCTAGGGCAGCATAAAAGCAATAGCTAACCCAAGAGAGTTGTAGGGTAAAATTTTCTGAGAAATAGTTATCGATTTCAGCTTTATATTTTTTTGCTTGTTTTCGGAATATGCGGGTTAAATTAAATAATTGAGAAAGGTAATATAGTACGAATACCTCTCTTATTATTATTGATGGTTGTAAGGCTTGCTGCCTCAGCTCTTCAAATGTCTTTAATTCTGGGTCGCCCCACTTAGTTGCCGAAATGAGGTAAAGGGCAATTAAAATAAATGTTGGGGCAAATTGAATATAAATATTATGCTTAGTAACAAATTTTGGTTGGATAAGTGTAATAAGAGCAAATGTGAATATAGGTGCTTGAAATGAGGCAATTATAAAACTCTCAACAGGAAAAATATCTATTGTCTCTTCATGGAACAGGAGTAAAAATAATTTAAGTATGGCTATAATCAGATAAGCACCGGATAAAAAACGAAGGGATATACGATATCGATTTAACCCTTCGACAGCAGGTAAAGGAAGCACTAAAAAGACTAATGCCATTACTGCACAGCCCATGATTAAAGTTGAGTTTACGAAAAAAAATAATGAGGATTCCATAAAATCTAGCTATTAGCCTTAATCATTTTGCATTTATACTTTATAACATATTACAAAATTAAAAGAATAAAGCAGATTATAGTAATCTGCTTTATTCTTTTTTATTCGAAATGTCAATAAAGTCAGTCCTTTATTAATTTTCCTACAAATTCATCGACTTTCACTATATAAATTCCTTTAGTTAAATTACTAACGCTTATATAACAATTACCTTGTACAGGTTTCGACAAAATTAAGTTTCCACTTAAATCGTAAACAGAGATTGCAGTGAATTTTTCTCCTGCATTTATAGTAAATCCATCCGTTGTCGGATTTGGATACAGTACAATTTCGTTTGTTTTATTCGTATCAAATCCTGTAGTTATTCCACCTCTTTGAGTAATTGTAATCGTCTTATTTTCCACGCCACTTGCTGATAATGTTACGCATGCAGTTCTGGTTGAATTATCAGCATTTGCTGTTGCCGTAAGTATCAATGTTTGATTTCCTGAATAAGGATATGGATTCGGCTCTTGCGTAGCTTTTGCGATACCTCTAACACGAACAGGTGTAGTAACGCTTACACTTAACCAGCTTTGATCTGAGCTTACTCCCCAATAAGTATTCGAACTCACATCTACAGAAGTATAACTTCCTTCTTCTTTGCCAATTTCAACTTCTATTTCTGATACATCAAGTGTAAGAGTAGATGTTGAGAATGAAACCTCTTCGCCGTAACTTGTTCCTGCTTCATTGGTAGCATAAGCCCTTACGTAGTAAGTGGTATTGGCAGACAATCCGAACATAAAACTGGAAAAAGCACCTGTATTTGAAGCAGCCCCTTTGTTTGTTTTAGTATTTTCAATAGTTGGGCTGCCGGTTGTGTTCCAACAAACTCCATAAGCAGTAGGAGCTGATGATCCTAAATTTGTTATATTCCCATTGGCTGTAGCCGTTGTGGTTGATATATCACTTACATCTTGTGTAGTTACTGTCGGTGCTATTAATGTTGCAGCTTGTGTAATAGTGATTGTTTTGCTATCCAATTCTGCCGCAGAAATGGTAATAGTGGCTGTTCTTGTAAAAGCATTCGGATTCGCTCCGGCAGTAAATTTCAATTGTTCATTTCCACTGTACATATAAGGATCAGGAACTAACTGAATATTAGACAAATCAGCTCTTGGCGCTTTTTGTGGCGTTTCTACTGTGACAGTTAACCAGCTTTGATCAGAACTTACATTCCAATTTGTATTAGAAGTTACGTTGGCATAAGCCACACTACCTTCGGTGTTTTCGATTGATACTTCTGAAGCTGAAACATCAAGGGTTAAAGCGTCTGTTGTAAAATTCTCTTCATTGCCATAACTTGTTCCTTTCGAATTTATAGCATAAGATCGTACATAATATTTTGTTCCTGCCGATAATCCGGTAACTGATTGAGAAAAAGTTCCTAAGCCATCACCAATCTGAATTTTGCTGTCCGAAATTGTTGGAGAACCTGTCGTATTATAGACAACACCTCTTTCCGTTACAGTAAATCCATTGTCATTTGTTACTTCTCCTCCCATTAACCCCGAAGTAGTATCAAATGTAGTAACAGGACTAGTAGCAACTGCTGGTGACGCTTTTGGAATAATTAGTGTTGTTTTGTTATTGTAATCCCAATAATCTATTGCTGCAAAACCATTATTTACTACAGTACCTAAACAAAAATCATAGGATTCATCGTAACTAATATTGTTCGTTGGTTTGATACAAAACTCAAATTCAAATGAAATTTGTGGATAGTAATTGACTAATGTTGATGTAAAACTATTAGTCAATACCTTCCCCGGAGAAAAAGATGAATAGACATTATTCAATTGCTTTGTTGTGGGAGTTCCATCGGTTATGTTATTCGAATTACTTATTACAAATGCATTTACTGATGAATCATCTGTAATTTGAGTCCAGGTAGTTTCAGAGCTTTTTTTATACCCTAATCCAAAGGTGTTTGTACGTTTTGTTATACTATAGTCAGAGTGAAAATACTCTGCTCTTAGTCTGAGATTACTCTTGTCGGTCAGAGTAATAGCTGTATTTTCAGTTGCTTTCCATGTAGCTGTTGTTTCATTTCCATCGTCGTTTCGCCAGCGCCAATTTCCCTGATAGTTATTTGCAAAACCTTCACTCACAAAGAGTGTCATTAAAATCACAGCTAAAAGTCTAATTTTTTTCATGTTTTTTAAAATTTAGAATAATTAATATGAATAAAATACTTGATAATATTTCAAAAATTCTTATACGAGAAGCTGTAAACGATTCATTTGTACTTGAATTTACAGTTGCAGTAATTAGTTGAGGTTTTTTATCCTGCGATTTTAGTTCAATTTTTCCATTTGCTTTTATTATACCGCTAATCCCCATATTTGAATTTACCACTACATCTTTACGTGCCTCAATAGCATGCATTCTTGTATAATAAAAGTGATGCGATATCAATTCTGTATTTGCAAACCAATTATCATTTGCCATTGAAACTATAAATCCTGCACCTCGGTTAGATAACTTATTTGCAGCTTCTTCAGTTACAGATTCATTACATATCATTACGCCTATTTTATCGAATTTTTTATTCTTTATAGGATATATTCCTTTCCCGCATATGGTTTTATTAATTGTATTTGAATTATTAAAAGGAAGCTGAAGATTTTTAATATCCCAAAGTGGTTTTTCTAATCCACCAAGGAGCTTTGTTTTATCGTATCTGCCTTCAACTTTTCCATCTTTGCTGATTAAGTATGCAGAGTTATACGAAGTACCATTTTCATTTTCAGTGAAATAGCTTATTAATTGGAAAGAATTTGAGTTTTTCATTTCTTTCAAAATTTCTTTTAAAAATTCATCATCTTCCCTGTAGGTCCAGGGAATTACTCCTTCATTCCAAATAATTAAATCCGGATTTGTTTTTATAGCTTCTTTATTTAATTTTAGAAGCGTATTAATATAACTATTTACTTCATTCTCATTCCATCTTATATTTGGAGGAGTATTGTCGCAAATAAGAGCTACTTTAAACGTTTTTTCACCATCAGAATTAAATGTTTTTACTCTGATAAATCCATACAAATGAATAAGAATAATTATAGCTATTGAACTGAATAAGTGTTTCCGGTTTTTATTGACTATAGCGCTCGCAAAAAGGATATTGCAAATTATAATACTAAATGTAAGCCCACCTATACCGGCTATTTCAACCAGTTGAGATGAGTAAAGATTTGTAGATTGTGTGTAGCCATGGAGATGAAATAACCATGGAGTTTCCTCAAAAATATAAACATTTACAGCATCGATAATTACACAAAACGATGCAACTGCTAAAGCTGAAATCACAGTTTTATATTTGCTGCTTTTTTTGTGTAGGATATAACTAAATACGGCCAATAATAGCCCATTTTTAATGGCAAATATTATTGCACTGCTTATTACCAGCACCCAACACATACTCGACTGTCCTCCGGTATAATTATTGGCAAGTTTGTTCATCCATTCAAAAAGTATAATACCCTCTATACCTGCTGATGCAATTCCAATTCCAAATGATGAAAGAGGTTTCATTTCATACTTTAGTATTATATAGAATAAGCCTACCATGCTTATCCAGCCTAGGTAACTTACAAAGTATTTACTGGCAATACTCATCAGTACTCCTGACAATATTGTAATACTCGTAATTATTATGTGCTTGTTGTTTAGTATTTTGTATTTTGAACTTCCCATTCTAGTTATAAATCATTAGACTTTTTGTGTCATAAAATATGTGTATAATTTAGTGATAATCTGTAATTTTTCCAGTTTTTTTATTTCTTAAATTATTTAATTGTAATTTACAAACTAAATGAATATTTGCAAATATTTTATTAAAAATAATTATTGGCCATTTCATAATAAACAGATAATCAGACATATAATACTTTATTTCTTTTTACACTTTTTTTTCTATAAAGGTGTTTAATTCATATTTATCTATAGTTATAAAAATTAGCTGTAAATTGTTAAAACAATACATGTAATAATTAATTTATTACGATGTAGCAGTTGATTTTACATTTTATGGCTATATCAGTTGGTTTGAAAATCACATTTCTTTGTTTGTATACTTTCAAAATTGACCGGAATTTTTGTTTTTATCAAGTTTGTAACTTGAAGCTTATAACTGTTTGATTTGAATGATGTGACTGAATTATCTTCTCCCACTTTTTCCTTGTAAATACCCCAAAAAAAATAAGGCAGAACCTCATCGTCTGCCTTATTCCTTTTTCTATTGTAAGATTTCTTACTTTCTTTTATTTTCCGATAATTTATCGGTTTTCCGTGAGCTTTAATCTCCTCTTCACGGCTTTGTTTTCTGGTAGCTTTAACTTGCTCCAGAATGGAATTTTTCTCTTTCATATTCTATAATTTTAGAACTACAATTTCTAATTTTTTATCATCAAATCATCAAATTGCCAAATCAACGTATTGTCACCTTTCTTTTTCCATTTTCGATTTCTTCAATATCTACATTTACGAGCGAATCGGGTAGGATAGGAGCAATGTTTTCCGACCATTCGATAAAACAAAGGTTTCCGCTATATAAATATTCTTCAGCACCAAAATCCAATGCTTCCTGAATTTTATTGATTCTATAACAATCGAAATGATAAATTATTTGTCCATTGGCAGCTTCGTATTCATTAACAATAGAAAAAGTCGGAGAGTTCACCGTTTCTTTCACACCCATTGTTTCACAAATTGCTTTTATGAATGTTGTTTTACCGGCTCCCATTTTTCCGTTGAATGCAAAAACAGTTCGATCTCCAATAAGATCAATAAAATTTTTTGCGACGCTGTTAATATTTTCGAGTGAATTAATTTCTAAAATTTGCATAATTATTTTAACCCTTACATTAGGGATTTAATTAGTTGATTTGTGGTTGAACCTATTTTTTAGCTCAATTGCTATTTTGAGTATTTATGGGCTCTTTATTTCTGTGCAAAGATACGTCTAATTTCAAATATTCAAATCTCAGGACTTCAAATTGCTGTTGAAATAGTTGTAAATAATTGATCCTCTGTTGTTTCCGATAATTTCTGAAATTTCTTCAAGTGATGCCTTCTGGATGCGTTTTACGCTTTTGAAGTGATTTATCAGTTCATTTTTTGTTTTTTCGCCTATTCCGGTTATAGAATCAAGTTCCGAAGCTATTTGCGACTTGCTTCTTTTGTCACGATGGAAAGCAATCGCAAATCGATGCACTTCATCCTGCATGGAAGCTAAAAGTTTAAAAAGTGGGTCATTTATTTTTAGTCCAATTTCCCTTGGCGGAAATCCAAAGAGTAGTTCACGCGTACGATGTTTATTGTCCTTTGCCAGTCCTGCAATCGGAATGTTAATTTTTAATTCATCTTCAACTACTTGACGTATCACTTCCATTTGCCCGATTCCACCGTCGGCAATAATCAGATCGGGTAGAGGAGTTTCTTCCGATATCATCCGCGAATAGCGCCGACGAACAACTTCCTTCATTGAAGCATAATCATCGGGACCAACAACGGTTTTAATATTATATTTACGATAATCTTTTTTAGACGGTTTCGCCTTTTTGAACACCACGCAAGCTGCAACGGCATCCGATCCAGAAATATTAGAGTTGTCAAAGCATTCGATAGTCATAGGAGGCTTTTCTAGATGCAAGACATCTTGTATGTTTTTCAACATTTGAATTGCCCGTTGATCCGGATTTAATTTTTCAGCCTGTTTTAGTTTATCCAATTTGTATTGACGCACGTTCTGAAGAGCGAGCTCCAATAACTTTTTTCTATCGCCGCGTTGCGGGATGACAATAGTTGCATCTTTCACGAGAGAATTTATTTCGAATGGAACAACTATTTCTTTGGAATTACTTTGCAGACGCTCCCTTAATTCAACAATTGCAAGCGCGAGAATTTCAGCTTTATCCTCGTCCATTCGTTTTTTATATTCAATGGTGTAACCTTGAATAATTGCACCTTTTGAAATACGAAGAATATTTACAAATGCAGAATTCTCATTTTCATCATAAGCAAATACATCTGTGTTAGCAACAACTGTATTTGCAATAATTGATTTTGATTTGTAGTTTTCAATCAAATCATATTTCAATTTCAATTGATGTGCCTCCTCAAATTTATATTCGGATGCTAACTGCTTCATCTCATCGTAGAGAAGTTTACTAATTTCGTTTGCATCTCCTTCAATAATTTGCCGGACTTGTTCAATTGTTTTTCTGTATTTCTCTACACTTTCTTTTGCTTCGCACGGACCGTTGCATTTATGAATATGATATTGTAAGCAAACTTTAAATTTTCCATCTCTGATGTTTTCTTTGGTGAGAGGTAATCTGCATGTTCGAATTGGAAACAATTCGTGAATGATTTCCAATAGCGAGTTGATGGTGTAGTTTGAACTATACGGCCCGAAATATTGTGATCCGTTTTTGATTATATTCCTTGTTTTAAAAACCCGGGGAAAAGTTTCGTTTGTAATACAAATGCTAGGATAAGTTTTTCCGTCTTTTAATAATACATTATAGCGTGGTTGATGAACTTTGATAAGATTGTTTTCTAAAAGCAGTGCATCTTCTTCGGTGTCTACAACTATATATTTTAATGAAACGATGTTTTTTACAAGTACATTTGTTTTGCCGGAATCATGTACTTTGTTGAAGTAGGAGGAGACCCTTTTTTTTAGGTTTTTTGCTTTGCCTACATAAATTATTTCATCGTTAAGGTTGAAGTATTGGTATACTCCAGGTTTGTCCGGGAGAGAAGATACTTGTTGTTTTAATGCTTGTGATGAAATCATATCGTGTTTTTTTTGTTCCACGTGAAACAAAGCTGAATCTTATGAACGTTGTTCCACGTGAAACATTGTTTTTATCTGCCCAGAAGTACAAGTAAAATGTTTATATCGCTCGGTGAAATGCCGGGAATGCGACTGGCTTGCCCGATGGTTTCGGGTGCAATACGAGTGAGTTTCTGTCTTGCTTCAGTTGAAATGGACTGGATTGAATTGTAATCCAATCTTCCGGTTAAAGGGATATGCTCCAGTCTTAGAAGCTTCTCAGCAATCAGCTTTTCTCTTTCTATATAACCTTCATACTTCAAAAGAACTTCGGTGGCCTCAACAATTTCTTCTTTTCTTGTTTTGATGCCGTCTGTTTTTTCTTTTAATGCAGGAACTGCTTCAGCCAAATCTGTGATTCCAAGCTGAGGCCGTAAAACAAGATCGCTAAGTTTGCAGCCATGTTTTAATTCCGAAGAATCGTTAGAAATAAGAAAATCGTTTATTTTTGCTGGCTTAATTGAGTAATTTTCGATGAATTCGCGTAGATTTGCTTGTTCTTGTTTCTTTGTTTGTAGTTGATCGAAACGATCTTTTGTTGCCAGCCCCAAATTATATCCTTTTCCTGTCAAGCGCATATCTGCATCATCCTGACGAAGAATAAGACGATATTCGGCGCGTGAAGTGAACATTCGGTATGGCTCATCGACTCCTTTTGTTACCAAATCATCGATAAGAACGCCAATATATGCTTCATCTCTGCCCAGTGTAAACGACGAACCTCCATGACAATTTATGTGTGCATTGATTCCAGCAATCAATCCTTGCCCTCCAGCTTCTTCGTAACCGGTAGTCCCATTCACCTGTCCGGCAAAGAACAGATTCTTGATTAGTTTCGTTTCCAGCGTGTGTTTAAGCTGCGTTGGATCGAAGAAATCATATTCAATGGCATATCCAGGGCGATAAAGCTGAGCATTTTCAAGACCGGGGACAGTGTGGATCGCATCTATTTGAACCCGGAGTGGGAGTGAAGATGAAAATCCATTCAGATAATACTCTCTGGAGTCAACTCCTTCCGGTTCTAAAAAGAGTTGATGAGAAAGTTTGTCTGCAAAAGTAACTATTTTAGTTTCGATGCTTGGACAATATCTTGGTCCAATACTCTGTATTTGTCCGTTGAAAAGAGGAGAAAATTCAAGTCCTTTTCTCAATTCTTCGTGAGTAGTTTCGTTTGTATAAGTTATCCAACAGCTTTGTTGTGGAAGATCACGTTTTATTTCTTCCAAAAATGAAAACTTATGAAAGTCATTTTCTCCGATTTGTTCGGTTAATTTTGAAAAATCAATTGTTCTTGCATCAATCCGACATGGAGTTCCCGTTTTCATTCTATCGGCGATGAAACCGATATTTTTTAATTGTTCGGTTATTCCAAATGAAGCAGGTTCAGATATTCGTCCACCCCTTAATTGATTTTTTCCAAAATGCATAAGGCCTCCAAGGAAAGTTCCTGCGGTGAGAACGACACATTTTGCTTTCATTTCTACTCCAAGTGCGGTGATAACTCCGGTTACTTCTCCGTTTTCAATGGTCAGTTGAGTTACTGTATCCTGCCAGATAAATAAATTTTCGGTATTAGAAACAGTATGTATCCATTCCTGAATAAATTGGTGACGGTCGCTTTGTGAGCGTGGGCTCCACATTGCAGGACCTTTTGAGCGATTAAGCATTCGAAATTGAATAGCTGAACGGTCGGTAACAATACCCATTTGTCCACCTAAAGCGTCGATTTCACGCACGATTTGCCCTTTAGCAATGCCACCAACAGCAGGGTTGCAACTCATTTGGCCAATCTTGTTCATGTCCATGGTAATGAGCAGCGTTTTTGAACCCATATTAGCAGCAGCTGTTGCTGCCTCATTTCCGGCATGACCAGCACCGATAACTATTAAATCATATTTAAAATCCATTATTCTAATTTATAGTTTTTGGAAATTTGCAATTAAATTCGAGATTAGATAACTTATACTTTGTATCTAAAGTTTTGGTGTGCAAAGGTATAAAATTGTAAGGATTTATCGAAAAACATTGCTTTTTTGCTTGGATGAAAGATTGCGCTTTAATTTCCGGTTTGATTAATTATATAAAACGAAAAAATCATTTTTGTAATAAAAAATGAATCTATGTTTTGTAAATGTCATATAATCAGTTATTTATCGTTTTATATGTGTAGATTATATCGTTAATTTTGACTGCAAGTAGATAAACACCTTTAGGATAGTCGATTAAATTAATATTATAATTTAGAGAGTTTGTTTCCAATGTAAAACAATTGATTCCCATAGAATTATAAAAAGATAGTTGCATTGAGTTACTATTTTCAATTCTTTTTATGAGTATTTCATTCTGATTATTAATGATCGAAACTTGATTTTCTTTTTGATTTTCATATGTACCTAAACCTGTCGTACCATCTACAATTTTATAAATAATTCCTTTGGTCAAATCGGCAATATATAGTTGTCCATCAGAACCTTCACCAAAAGTGCTGAAATTATTTCCGGAAAAATTTCCAAATTCTTCAGTTATCCAATTGTTTGAATTTGAATGAATTGTCCATATCTTACCAGAGCAAAAATCGGCAAAAAAGTAATATCCATAGTATGGAGAAGATTCAGAGAAACGATTCACGTAGCCTCCTGTAATTTAACATTCCGGCCCATGTGGATAAGTATGAATCGGGAATGTGTAAGAAGCTTGCTCATTACATAAATTAAAGTTATAAGGCTCATTTCCTTCGTAACATCTCCATCCATAGTTCTCTCCACCGACACTCGAAGCAGGTTGAAAATTAATTTCTTCGCTAAGATTTTGTCCTACATCTGCTATCCATAAATCGCC
>JBBIID010000001.1:26210-26420 GCA_037446675.1 Paludibacter sp. | reverse complement strand
GCACGTTTAATATCGTCAGCAATAGTAGGTCCTACTTTCTGAGAACTTTTGATGTATTCCTGAACAAATTTTTCTTTTGAAACATCGCTTTTCAATAATGGTTTCAAACCGTTATAAAGTCTTCCTTCAATTTCGTCATCGATACTTGCTGAGTTATCATCAATTTTATATTTAGTAGAAACACGTACCTGATTGTCAGAACCAATCGTA
>JBBIID010000001.1:25941-26200 GCA_037446675.1 Paludibacter sp. | reverse complement strand
CACTTACACCTTCAAACGAGTTTGAAAGCAATTTGCGAACTTCATTGGTTTTTACAGGTTCATCAAATCGAATGATATAGTTACGACCACCACTAAAGTCAACACCCATACTCAATCCGCGTGTTGCGAAAGAGATCAAACTGATTACGATCAATGAGCCCGAAATGATATAAGCAACCTTACGTTCACCGATAAAATTAAGTTTAGCGTTTTGGAACCAGTTTTTAGTCAAATTAGTAGTAAACGGAAGTTCTTTTGC
>JBBIID010000001.1:0-25931 GCA_037446675.1 Paludibacter sp. | reverse complement strand
ATTTTCTCTTTTAGCATAAGTTTCGAGCATAATGCGGGTCAAGAACACAGCAGTGATAAACGAAGTAATAATACCAATGATTAATGTATTTGCAAACCCTTTGATTGGACCTGTTCCGAAGACTGCCAAAACAATACCGGTGATAAGAGTTGTAACGTTCGCATCCACAATTGCCGAAATCGCATTTCCGAAACCATCTTCAATGGCTCGTTTCATTGTTTTTCCTGCTCTCAGCTCTTCACGAATACGTTCGTAAATAATAACGTTACCATCCACGGCCATACCTAAAGTAAGAACGATACCGGCAATACCAGGCAATGTAAGAACGGCAGAGAAAGAAGCTAAAATTCCAACAAGGAAGAACACGTTCGCAAACAAAGCCATATCGGCAATAATTCCCGGAATAAATCCGTAATACATGATCATATAGATAAGTACCAGAACGAATGCGATAATGAACGAAATCAAACCGCTGTTGATAGCTTCAGCACCTAACGATGGACCAACAATGTCTTCCTGAACAATGCGTGCAGGAGCAGGCATTTTACCAGATTTCAAAGTATTCGCTAAGTCTTTTGCTTCTTCAACAGTGAAGTTACCTGTGATTTGTGAGCTTCCACCGGTAATTTCAGTATTTACAGTAGGGAAAGAGTAAATATATCCATCCAACGCAATAGCGATTGATTTTCCGATATTATCTTTTGTCATACGAGCCCATGTTTTTGCTCCTTCAGCATTCATGGTCATGTTTACATTTGCGTAAGCAGAAGTTTGATTGAAATCGGCACGAGCATCGGTAATTACATCTCCGGCTAGTGGAGCACGTCCATCGCGATTGGTTATTTTGATAGCGATTAACTGGAATGCTTCGCCTTTATCATCAAGTGATTTTACTGTCCAGCGAAGACCTAAGTCGCGAGGTAAAATTTCTTTTACTTGTTTTGCTGCAAAATAAGCATTTACCTTAGCAGTATCTTTGCTCAAAGAAACACCTACAACGCAACCACGACCATATCGAGTGTCCAAAATGGCAAACAAAGGATTGTTTTTGATTGCTTCGTTACGCATTTTGATAGAATCTGTAGAGCTTTCCGATTTTTTCATCATGGCAGTTTTTAAACTGTCAAGACCAGTCTCAGTTTTTGCAGTAGTAGCAGCAGCTTCGGCTGTTGCTTTTGGAGCTGTTTTTGTCGAATCAGTTTGAACTCCGGCATTGTTCATTTCTGCTAAAAGAGAATTAGCCGCCTGAAGATATGAACTGATTTCTTCGATATTATAAGTTTCCCAGAACTCAAGATTTGCAGATCCCTGAAGCAATTTACGAACACGTTCCGGTTCTTTAATACCCGGAAGTTCAATCAAAATACGTCCGGTGTTATCCAATTTTTGGATATTTGGTTGAACCACACCGAAACGGTCGATACGAGTACGCAATACGTTGAACGAGTTGCTTATCGCACCATCGATTTCTGTTCTCAATACTTTTACCACTTCATCGTTCGGAGTTGTAAGAGAAATTTTATCTTTTAGTTCGAAAGTACTAAAGATAGTAGCCAGCTTAGCTTGAGGGTCAAGCTCAGTGTACGCTTGTACAAATAAATCCAAATAACGGATCTGGCTGTTTGTTTTTTGACGTTCCGAAGCAATTTCAAGGGCTTTCAGAAAGTTAGGCGATGTGTTGAAGCCAGATAACGAACGAATAATATCTGGGACAGATACTTCGAGTGTTACGTTCATACCGCCTTTAAGGTCGAGTCCAAGATTGATTTCCTTTTCGCGGCACTCTTTCAAAGTATATCCCAACCACACCTTCTCATTACCAATTGAGTCAAGATAGTTGTATTCTTTCATTTTATCGCCTGCGGCGTATTCTTTCGCTTTGCTGTTGTATGTCCCTGTAACAACGCTAAACGAGAGGTAAAATATACACACTAAAGCTAGTGCTACTGCAAAAAGTCTGATAAGTCCTTTGTTTTGCATGGAAAGTTTTATTTAAAATAAGACATTTAATTGTTTCGGTGTTTTTTAAGAGGTGCAAATATAGCATTTTTTTTTATTACAAGCATAAAAAAATGGAAATCAGCAGTTCTATATCGAAATTTTGTGCCAAAAAAAAGCTGCTTCAGTAACGAAACAGCTTTTCTTTTGTTGCGGAGGCCCGACTCGAACGAACGACCTTTGGGTTATGAGCCCAACGAGCTACCACTGCTCCACTCCGCGATATTTTGTGAGTGCAAAAGTACTGCTTTATATTGAAACGCCAAATAAATTGATGTGTTTTTTTTATTTTTCTATTTATCTTATTAATTATAAATGACTTTTGAAGTGATTTTTTTTTCTGCTTGTTTTCTTGATCATTTTAGAGTTTTTTGAATATTGTCTGAAAATTAGTAGAATAAACTTCAGGCATGCAGTTGTAAAACGGTAAATAAATGTGAAAAAGGATTGTTTTATGTTATATAACACATTTTTTCTGTATTTTTTGAAGGAAATGTTTGGATGCTATTAAAATATGCCGTACTTTTGTACTGTGATTTTTTCATAGTATTAGATTTAAGGTTAACAAAAAGATTGGTAGTATGCCGTGAGGCAAGCTACCTTTCGTCTTTTATAGAGGTTGCTTCAAAGCAATCTTTTTCTTTTTTATAAGGTTTATAGTATTCTGTATGAACCAATCTTCCCTCTTTTGTGTTCCTATTAGCAAATAAAATGACATCAAAGATTTTGTAAATATGAAAAAGATAGCATTAATTGGGGCGAGCGGATTTATTGGTTCGGCGATTTTGAATGAAGCTCTCCAAAGAGGACACTTGGTAACGGCTATTGTAAGAAATCCTGAAAAAATAAGTATCAATCATCCTAATTTGATAATAAAACAATGCGATGTTCTCATTCCGGGAAACGTTGAGATACATACGCAGGGAAATGACATTGTTATTAGTTCGTTTAACCCGGGTTGGACGAATTCGAATATTGCAGGAGATACAACAAAAGCGTACAATTTAATCATCGATGGAGTGAAAAAGGCCGGAATTGGTAGACTGTTGATTGTGGGTGGAGCCGGAAGTCTTTTGTTGGCAAATGGGAAACGATTAATGGACACAGGCGTTATTCCCGAAAGTTTTTTGCCTGCGGTAGAAGCGTTGGCGGGTGTGTATTATCAATTGAAGGAAAATGAAAAAGATTTGAATTGGTCTTTTTTCTCTCCGGCAGGGAATATTAGTCCGGGCGAACGGACGGGTAAATTCAGATTGGGGAAGGATCATTTAATTGTGGGAGCAAACAACGAAAGCAATATTTCGGTGCAGGATTACGCTGTGGCAATGCTGGACGAGGTTGAAAATCCTCAACACATTAATCAGCGATTTACAATAGGTTATTAAATAATACAGAAGAAGTTTATAAAGTTGATGGCTTTCCGGTGGTAATTACCCGGAGAGCCATTTTTTATTTTGAGAAACGGCATAAAAAAATTATTTTTGCAAATAAATATAATAATCTCTATTCTAATGAATATTCTTCTTCTCGGTTCAGGCGGTCGCGAACATGCGTTGGCATGGAAAATAGCTCAAAGTCCAAAACTCTCAAAACTTTACATTGCACCCGGAAATCCCGGAACAGCGCAAGTGGGAACAAATTTAGCGATTGCGGCTGATAACTTTCCAGCACTAAAACAAGCTGCTTTAGAGTACAAAATTGATATTGTAGTGGTTGGTCCTGAAGATCCGTTGGTAAAAGGTGTGGTTAACTTTTTTGCCGAAGATGAGGAGCTGAAAAATATTGCTGTGGTTGGTCCTGACAGAGTGGGAGCACAGTTAGAAGGAAGTAAGGATTTCTCGAAACAATTTATGTTCCGTCATAATATCCCAACGGCAGGTTATTTAAGTGTTACCGAAGAAAATATAGAAGAAGGAATTTCATTCCTCAAAAGTTTGAAAGCACCTTATGTTTTGAAAGCGGATGGATTGGCTGCCGGAAAAGGAGTGCTTATCCTGAACGATTTGGATGAAACGATTTTCGAACTAAAATCGATGCTGGATGGAAAATTTGGTGCGGCCAGCAAAACAGTTGTGATCGAAGAGTTTCTGTCGGGAATCGAATGTTCTGTTTTTGTGATTACCGATGGGAGAAATTATAAAATTCTTCCGGAAGCCAAAGATTATAAACGTATCGGCGAAGGTGATAAGGGTTTGAATACCGGAGGTATGGGTGCTGTTTCTCCCGTTCCGTTTGCCGATGCTGAATTTATGCAAAAGGTGGAGGACAGAATCATTCGTCCAACA
This sequence comes from Paludibacter sp., assembly GCA_037446675.1. GTDB lineage: Bacteria > Bacteroidota > Bacteroidia > Bacteroidales > Paludibacteraceae > Paludibacter. The sequence continues at coordinate 21,648 of JBBIID010000001.1, read as the reverse complement.
GTTGAAGGACTTTATAGCGAAGGTATCGTTTACAAAGGTTTTATTTTCTTTGGATTGATAAAAGTAAACGGCGAACCTTATACAATTGAATATAATGCCCGCATGGGTGATCCTGAAACCGAAGTCGTGATGCTTCGTCTGAAATCCGATTTTGTTGATTTGTTGGAAGGAGTTGCTCGGGGCAACCTGAATGAAAAAAAGGTGGAATTCGACGATCGCTCGGCTGTAACAGTCGTGTTGGTTTCTGGTGGATATCCCGAAGCTTTCGAAAAAGGAAAAGTGATAACCGGACTGGAACAGGTGGAAGGCAGTATTGTATTTCATGCAGGAACAACCAGCAAAGAAAATGATATTGTAACTTCCGGTGGTCGCGTAATGGCTGTGAGCTCTTATGGAAGTTCAAAAGCGGACGCATTGGCAAAATCATTCAGCAATGCTAAGAAAATTCAGTACGAAGGAAAATATTTCAGAAGCGATATAGGATTTGACTTATAGAACATGGCAAAAATTTTAGTTATCGACGACGATCGCAGCATTCGGAATACACTGAAAGATATTCTGGAGTTCGAGAAACATCAGGTGGCACTGGCCGAAAATGGCAAATTGGGTTTGGAAGCTGCTCAAAATGAAATTTACGATCTTATTTTTTCGGATATAAAAATGCCGGAAATGGACGGTATTGAACTATTGTCCAACCTAATGGAAAAAGAGATTGAAGCTCCCGTGGTAATGATTTCCGGTCATGGAAATATAGAAACGGCTGTGGAATGCATTAAAAAAGGCGCGTTCGATTTTATCGAAAAACCCATTGATTTGAACCGTCTGCTCATTACTGTCCGTAACGCTTTGGATAGAAAAAATCTGGTTGTCGAAACGAAAACGCTTAAGAAGAAAGTGGCAAAACGCCATCAAATGATAGGAGTTTCACCCGCGATTGAAAAAGTGAGAATGATGATCGAACGTGTTGCCCCAACCGATGCACGTGTATTGATTACCGGTGAAAACGGAACAGGAAAAGAGGTAGTTGCCCGACTACTTTTCGAACAAAGCAACCGCACTGATGCACCATTCGTAGAAGTGAATTGTGCAGCGATACCATCCGAACTGATCGAGAGCGAACTTTTCGGTCACGAAAAAGGTGCATTTACTTCTGCCATCAAGCAACGAATCGGAAAATTTGAACAAGCCGATAACGGAACAATTTTTTTGGACGAAATCGGGGACATGAGTCTTTCGGCGCAGACAAAAGTGTTGCGTGTATTGCAGGAAAATGAACTGACCCGCGTGGGAAGCGACAAAAGCATAAAAGTAAATGTGCGGGTGTTTGCTGCCACCAACAAAAACCTGAAAGCAGAAATTGAAAAAGGAAATTTCCGTGAAGATTTGTATCACCGCTTGAATGTAATTCCCATCCATGTGCCGAGTCTCGACGATCGAAAGGATGATATCCCTTTGCTGGTGACTCATTTTTGTGAGTTGATTTGCAGCGAACAGGGGCGACAGACTAAAACATTTGATGAATCTGCCATCGAGTTACTCAAATCCCGTTCGTGGACTGGTAATATCCGTGAACTACGCAACGTGGTTGAACGATTGATTATATTAGGAGGAGCAATTATTTCGAAAGAAGATATTGAAATGTTTGCGTAAAGGAGAGTTGATTAATAAAAGATATAAAGTCCAATGAATAAAAAAGTGTTATTCGTTGGACTTTTTTTATTTTCCCAATTGCAATAGTGGTACACCCAACGTTATTTGTCATATAGATAACCAATAAAAGTATTGAAATGAAAATAAATCAAAATTATTATCTTTGCCCGAATCAAAATTGCACTTAAAACTTTCCTGATTCATGGCAGAAATGATAAAAGCGTTGCGTGAAGGCAATCATTCGGCATTCGAAAAATTATTTGATACTTGGTACGAACCGTTGTGCCGTTATGCTTTTTCGATTTTGAGGGATATGGATGAAGCGGAGGATGTGGTGCAAAAGATGTTTTGCAAACTTTGGGATCAGCACGAAACGCTCGACATTAAAAGTTCAGTAAATTCTTATCTTTATCGAATTGTGCATAACGAAAGTTTGAATCTTGTCCAACAGATAACAAGTCATAAAGAGCATAACCTGAACTTTGTTTCTACGTTGAATGGCGAGATAAATTCAACAACCGAAGAGGTGGAAAGTCGCGAGTTGCAAATGGCAATTGATAAGGCGCTCGAAAAACTTCCTCCGCAATGCAAACGGGTTTTCGAAATGAGCAGAATGGAGCAACTCTCTTATGCCGAAATTGCGAAAAGTTTGAATATTTCGACGAATACGGTTGAAAACCATATTTCGAAAGCACTAAAATTGCTTCGGGTGGAATTGACCGAGTTTTTGACCATAATAATTTTCCTTCAAACCTTTAACTGATAAAGCAATGACAACTGAAATAGACAATTTATTGGCTCGCTATTTTGGAGGAAACGCATCCGAAAAAGACATGCAATGGCTCGAAAACTGGCTTTCCGAATCGAAGGAAAATCGCGATTATTTCGCCGAGATGACCGCTTTGTACGAAAAACTTCAACCGTTGTCTGGCAACGTTCCCAAACCGAACACTGCCAAAGCAAAGAAGGTTTTTATGGAACATATTTCGAAAAGTGAAACCACAAAACCAGTAATTGAGTTTAAACGGAAACCTTTTTATCAAAGCAGTTTCTTCCGCGTGGCAAGCATTTTTCTGTTGGTGGTGATTTCCGCGGTGGCTTATTATTTGCTTAATGCCGAAAAGGAAATCGTTTTTGCAACAGCCACGAGCAAAGGGCAACTTCAGTTACCCGACGAAACCAAAATTCAACTGGCTGAAAACTCTAGAATTGTATACAGTTCCAATTTTTCGAAAAAGGAAAAACTGATTCGATTGAACGGACAAGCTATTTTCAATGTCGGTCACAAAGGCAATGGAAAGTTAAAAGTAATGGTGGATGAAACTTTTGTTGAAGATATTGGAACCATTTTTGAAGTGAAAACGTTGCCTGATAAAGTAAGTGTGAGTGTTAAACAGGGAACTGTTCGTTTTTATACGTTGGCGAACGAAGGATTGACATTGCATTCAACTGAAACAGGTGTTTACGACAAAAAAACAAAGTTGTTCAGGATTTTGGCAAAACAATCGGAAAATGGAATTGCAGGTTCTGTGCATATCGATTTTCAAAATATGGAGTTGAGCGATGCTATTGCAATTATCGAGAATGCTTATAATATAAATATAAGGTTGGCAGAGAGTTCACTTGCCGATAGGAGAATTACCGTGAATTTCGATGGAGAAGATGCCGATCTGGTGCTGCAAATTATGACTGAAACGCTGAATCTGAATTTAGAACAAACCAAAACCGGATATGCATTGAGCAAAAGAAATTAGTTGAGTGTGATGAGTAAATGGACTGAAAAAATACTGTTGGCAATTTTCTTATTGGTTGCATTTGGTTTGCACGGACAGAATTACCTGAATAAAAAAGTAACTCTTCCAGAAGAAAAAATTGCGCTCAAAGCGGCTTTCAAATTAATAAGTAGTCAAACTGGCTGTGTTTTTTCGTACGATCCTACACGAATTCCGGATAATCAACTCATTCATGTCTCGGTGAAATCTCTCGATTTGAATGCCGCGTTATTGCAAATTCTGCCAAAAGATGTTCAGTATTCGCTGAAAGGGAAGTACATTGTTCTGAAAAAGATAATATTGAAAAAGCCTTCAACATCAACTTCTCAAAAAACTAAATTGTTGGATCCTGGAGCTTCCGAAACAAAAAAGGAAAGCCGGATCAGCAAAAATCCAGAACTCGAAAGACTCGTTCTGCCTCCGCTTCAAAATTCTATTTCGAATACAATAATAGAGGAAACTCCTGTTGAACCTAATCAAAAACCGGATAGTATAATCGTTGCTGGTTTGGACACCATCTCGGTAAAGGATTCGATTTCTTTGGCTGTAGTTAAAGATACTGTTGCGAAAATTCAGCCTGAAAGTCCAAAGTCCGATACAACAGTTACTAGAATTGGTTTTGGAGATTTTTTAAAGAAAAACTACTATTTGAAAGGAGCAGTTTTGGCAACAAATCAGTTAGCCGGACTTTCAATTCAAGCCGGACTGTCGAATGTTTACGCAATTCTGTCTGTCGGATCGGATTATAACAGTTCTTATTTAATCGGATTGGGAGCCGGAATTCATTTGCCGGCAACAAAACGATTGTCCGTTGATGTTGATATGTTATATAATTCGCTGATTGCCGGAAAATCGTACGAACTGCAAGTACGAGCTTCGAATACTCAAATTATTCCTGCTCTGAATTTTTCATTCACCAAAAGCATTGCGGCGTTTGTTGGCCCGACGATAAACCTGATAAAATCGAGTTATGTGAGCCCGGTATCTACTACCGATTTAGGTTTGTTTGTAGGAATTGGCTATTCGTTCGGCATTAAAGTTAATCTGAAATCATTGTTTTCGAAGGAAAAAAGTTAGATCCAGAAAATATTTTTCCGTTTCACTAGTGGTGTTTTTTGTTTCATTTGTCATAATGATATATGAACAATTTTTCTAAGTAATTTTAAAAAATAAGATGGTATGAAAAGAATAGATTTATTTGCAATACTCGCAATCGGATTTGGAGTTTCTGCAATGGTTTCCTGCAATGGTGATTTTAATTTTGGTTCAAATGCAGCTATGGCCGTAACAGCAACCGACGAAGCGCAAGCCGCAAGTATAAACGATGAGGTGTTGAGCAGTGTCGACCAATATGCTCAGGGATTTGATGATGCCGGTTATCAAAAAGTATCGGAAGCTGAGAAGGTAAAAAGTGTTTCTGTGGCCGATAGTGTTGTTATAAGTGTTGATAATTCTGATATCCGGGTGTTCCCAAAAGTAATAACACTCGATTTTGGTGCCGGATTTACAGGTCGGAGAGGAAATGTGTTGAAAGGCAAGATTGTAGTTACAATAAGCAATCGCATGGCGCTAAAAGGATCTACGAGAACAATTACATATAATGATTTTTATGTAAACGATAATAAAGTTGAAGGCGTAAAAACAGTGACTAATAATGGATTGAACGAGCAATTGCAACCAAGCATGACTGTTGTAACGAATGACACAATAACTCGTGCAGATGGAAAAGTGGTGACATGGAGTTCAGACCGCACCCGTACTCGCACGGATAACAATGGAACACCGTTTGTTTATTGGGATGATACTTTCAGCATTACAGGATCTTCGAGCGGTGTGAATGCAAGAGGAGTAGCTTATTCAATGTCGATAGATGATGCTAATCCTTTAGTTCTTGTGGGAGGTTGGCCATTTTTTGTAAAAGGAACAGTGATTATGGAAACAGAAAGCAGAACATCGGTGATGGATTATGGAGATGGCACCAAAGATAGAACAGCAACGCTTACGATTAACGGAGTGACAAAAGAAATTACTTTGAGAAGATAATCATTCAAATTTAAAAGAAAAGTCTGCAGGAAATTTCCAGCAGACTTTTTTGTATCATACTCCTTCTCCCAAAGAAAAAGGTTGGTGTGAGGGTTATACATTGAAACGGAAATGCATTATGTCGCCATCCTGAACGACATACTCTTTTCCTTCCACATTCATTTTTCCGGCTTCTTTACAAGCTGCTTCCGAGCCCAGCGTGATAAAATCATCGTATTTAATAACCTCGGCGCGGATGAATCCTTTTTCAAAATCGGAGTGAATAACGCCTGCGCATTGCGGAGCTTTCCAGTTTCGTTCAAAAGTCCATGCGCGCACTTCCTGAACACCCGCAGTGAAATAAGTTTGCAAGTCGAGCAAATGATAAGCTGCACGGATAAGTCGCGAAACGCCTGATTCTTTCAATCCCGCTTCTTCCAAAAACATCTGACGTTCTTCGTAAGTTTCTAGTTCGGCAATATCCGCTTCGGTAGCGGCAGCAACAATCAGAATTTCTGCTTCTTCATCTTTTACCGCTTCGCGTAAAGCATCAACGTAAGCGTTTCCGTTTACAGCCGAAGCCTCGTCCACATTACAAATATACATTACGGGCTTGTCGGTAAGCAGATATAAGTCTTTCACCAGTTTTTTATCCAGTGGATCCAGTTTTACAGTTCGTGCCGATTTTCCCTGCATTAAAGCTTCTTTGTATTGAAGATAAATATCGAACATGGCTTTGGCTTGTTTGTCGCCGGCAGCAGCTTGTTTTTGCACTTTGCTGATACGACTTTCGACGGTTTCGAGGTCTTTCAGTTGGAGTTCGGTATCAATAATTTCTTTGTCGCGAACAGGATTGATGCTGCCATCGACATGAACAATATTATCGTTTTGGAAACAGCGCAACACATGTAGAATCGCATCCGTTTCGCGAATGTTGGCAAGAAACTTATTTCCCAGTCCTTCGCCTTTGCTAGCCCCTTTTACCAGTCCGGCAATGTCCACAATTTCTACAGTGGTTGGTACAATTCGTTGCGGATGAACCAGTTCAGAGAGCTTATTGAGTCGTTCGTCGGGTACGGTAATCACGCCCACATTAGGTTCGATCGTACAAAACGGGAAGTTTGCAGCTTGCGCTTTAGCATTTGAAAGACAGTTGAATAAAGTAGATTTACCAAACCCACGATACCACATTGAAGAGCCATATTTTATTGAGTTTGTAAAGTTTTTAAAGTTCAAAAGTTTATACAGTTTGAAGTGCGAAGGTTTTGCTTTGAAATTTTTTCCATTTGCTTAACTCTTGCCTTCTTGTCTCTTACTTCTGAATTGGCCTGCAAAGATACGATAAAAATACAGGAGAATAAAATAAGATGAATTTGGGCTTAACAATAAGTTAAATAATTAAACGTTTTGAAATTAACTTTCATAAAAATATTTATTTTTGAACCTAAGTACTCTGAATTTTAGCTCAAAACATAAAAGTTAATTATTAAGGCTAAAAGTATTTAACAACTAAGAGTTTGTTAAAACTATAGATTATTTTTGTTCACAATATTAAAACCGAAAAATATATATGAAACAATTCATTGTTCTTACTGCATTTTCTTTCTTCGTTTTATTATCGGTAAGTGCCCAGCGGGAAGTTTATTTTAATGCTTCAAAGCCCGAAGATTTAAAAGTGGAATCGTTAAAAGGAGTAGAGCTTCAAATGGGTTTTAATCCGCTTAATGTATTTAGTTCGAATAGGCATTATAATCCAATTTTTTATTATGCCGATTTTTTCTCGGAAAGAAGAATTGCTTCAACGATGACTTTGACTTATTCGGCAGGGTTATTTTGGTCTTCTTCAAAAACGCTTATTATGTCCCATGCTTATGATTCAATTTCTGGCTATATTTCGGAGTATAGCGCTGTAGCAAATTATGAAAAAGTTTATAGTTTGGGATTAAAAGTTGGACTTGAACCTCGATGGTATTGGGCATTTAAGAAGCGGGCAGAGCTGAATAACGCAAGACTTAATTCAGGTTGGTTTCTTTCGTTGCCTTTGGATTATAGCTATGCGATTTATAATAGCTATAAGTCAACTCCTGTATATGAAAGCCAGTCGTATGGTGTCCTGAATTTAAAACCAACCATCGGTTACCGGCAATCCATCACTAACAATATATTTTTGGAAGGAAGTTTTGGATATGGAGTAACTTATGGTTTGTGGGTTTTTAATCACGATTTTAATGGTTATCTATCAAATGGTTTGCCCGAACTAAAATTCAAAGCCGCATATACTTTTAAATAATGAAAAAACTAATTTATTTGCTTTTTGTCCTGCTGGTAATTGCCTGCGACAATGTAAAAACGGTAGAAGCTCCATGGGATAGCGAGCCAATTCCGGTGGTGTTTTCCATTCTTTCGCCCGATACGCCCGTAGAGGTTTATCTGAACCAAACCTGCAATAGTAATTATCTTCCCACGAAAAATCCTTACGCCGAAGCCAAAGTATTTATTTGTGGACAGGATAGTAACTGGACAGAACTTACCCGGCTAAATTCTGATACATGTGTTTTTATAAACCGTGGAAATCCTTTTTTAATTGAAAAGGGGAAGACGTATTCATTGAAAATTGAATTGGAGAATAAAACCATTCATGCTCAAACCCAGATTCCGGCGGTGGCTGCTACTATCGAAAGTGCGGTTTGCACATATAAACCACAGCCAGAAAATGTGTCGTTTAACGTTCGTATAAATAACGAATGGGTTGCCGTAAATGGTTACCCGATAAAAGTAACTTGTAATCTGCTCACTGATAAAGACTTCGGCTATGATTTGTCTGCTTTCGCGAATGCTGAAATTCAATTAACGTATTTTATCGATAATGTATATGAATCTCAGCATTTTCCTTGCCCAACAGATACTTCCTCATTTATGCTCCATTTGTACACGTTAGATCCAAACTTTAAAAGATATCAAATAGAAGGCTCCATTCTTGAAATGGATGATTTTGGTGGAAATCCGATTTTGGCAATTATTCAAAAATTTGGTGGCGTTTTGCCACAATTTTCGAATATTGAAAACGGAGTAGGGCTGTTTGGTTGCTATGTAACCGATAGCACAAGAGTTGAAGTAGCAAATTATCCACAGCAAAACGAATAGAAATGAAAACGAAAATATGTATTTATTTAATAGTTTGCTGTTTCGGAATAATGAGCCTTGCTGCGCAGCAAAATGAAATCCGTTTCAAGGTGTATGGACAAGTGGTAGATGCACGAACCAATAAGCCAATAAAGAAAATTCCAATAACTGTTTTGCCTTTTAATAAAGTGGTAGATGCAAATGCAAGCGGGAAGTTTCTTTTTAATATGCCACTTGGTACTTATTCGTTTATGATTGACTATTATCCGTTCGACAAGCAGGAGGTAAAACTCGATTTACAATCGGATACAACCTTGCTGATTAAGCTTCAATCGCCGTTTACGTCACAATATATTGAAGAAATTGAAGTGATCAGTTCCAAACCGGCAACTGAAACTCCTGCAAGTATGGAGCAGTTGGATGCTCACACCTTCAAAACTTTGCCGACCATAATTGGCGAACGTGACATTCTTAAAGCCCTTTCGCTCACCGCAGGAGTTACTTCGAGTAGCGAAGGAGCGGCCGATATGCAGGTAAGAGGTGGAACTCACGGGCAAAATTTATATTTATTGGATGGCATTCCGCTTTTTTCTACCGAACACTTTTTTGGATTGGTTTCGGCTTACAATCCAACCATTATTCGGAGCGCAAAGCTTTATAAATCGGATTTTCCGGTAGAATTCGGCGGCAAAATATCTTCTGTTCTGAATGTGTTGACAGAAGATGCAAATTTACAAAAATTTAAAGGAGAAGCCGAAATAGGAATTTTGACGAGTAAGCTGGCACTCAATTTTCCATTAGTGAAAGATAAACTGGCTCTTTCGGTGGCTGGTAGAATTTCGAATTACAGTATTGCGAATATTGTTTCACCTCTTTTGTCCGAAAGTGCAGGAGTTCGTTTTGGAGTTCATTTTGGCGATTTCAATTCCAATTTGGTTTGGAAAATATCCGAAAAGGACAAACTAAAGCTCACTTTCTTCAGTAATACAGATGGAATAGATGTCAAAAGTTCGAATGGTGGTAGAGTTGGCTTCGAAGAAAAAGTGTGGATAAATAATTCCCAACAAAACATAGGACTCAACTGGAATAGAGTTTTTTCGGAGAAAGCCGAAAATCATTTAATGGTTTATGCCGACAGATACGGATATGATTTTGGTCAGTCGCAGTATGATTCAGATGCAAATGATAAATTTATTGTACAAGCTATTACAGGGGTTAATTCTACAGGATTGGTGGATAAGTTTAATTATAATTTGTCCGACAAATGGGAATTAAATGCTGGCGCATCAATCAAAATATATGGATTTTCGCCTTTTCAGATTAACGTAAATGATTCCAATATTACTCCAATTCAAACAACGGTTCAAATGAGAATGTTGGAAAGTGTTGCCTTTGGAGGAACTGCCTATGAAATAGCCAAAAATCAAAACATAACGGCAGGTCTGCGTTTCAGTGCAATAGGAAATACTGATAAATCTTATTTTAATTTCGAACCGCGGTTGGGTTATCATGGTATTTTTAAAAATAATTACTCTGTCAGTGCATCTGCTGGGCGAATGACTCAACCCGTTCATCGTGTTGCCAATTCTGGTTTGGGGCTTCCTTTTCAGATGTTTCTCCCAAGTAGCTCCTACCTCAAACCTGAAAGTTCATGGAGTTTTTCGATAGGCGGAGCTAAAGATTTTTCGTGGAATAAAAGTAAATTCTCGATAAGGACAGATTTATGGTACAAATCTCTGAATAATATTATTGAATTCAGGGATGGGTATGATGCGGTTTATTCCACTATTGTTATTCCTCAGGGTACTTCATTCGATCCTGAAAATTACATTGCGCAAGGAAACGGAAAAGCTTACGGAATTGATTTTTCTGCCAATTACAATTTGAAAAATTTCAGATTAACGGCTGATTATACATTGATGCGAGCTGTAAATCAATTTGATGATTTAAATAATGGACATCCTTTCGCCGCTTCAACTGATATTCGTAATTCTCTTTCGTTGACATCCGAAATTAAGCTATCGGATACATGGTCGTTCTCAGCCACCTGGCAGTATATGTCCGGAAAACCGATAACTGTTCCCACTAGCCTTTTTCTGGAGCCTAATGCTGCCATGTATTATGATGGTTTCTATTATAATAGCTCTAGTTTTATTCCAGTTATCACTGAACGTAATAACTACCGCACAAAAGCTTTTCATAAATTGGATGTGTCATTTACACATACTTATAAAGCATTTAAGAAATATAATGGATCGATTTCATTGGGATTGTATAATGCCTATAATCAAGCAAATCCGTTTATATACTATATAGGAACAGAACAAACATCCGACAATACATATAAACCAACACTAAATTATTTGTCAGTTTTCCCGATTTTGCCGTCGTTTACATGGTCAGTGAAATTTTAAAAATATCAATAACTTATTATTACATAGTTAATCACTATTTTAAAAATATGTTTTCTGATTAGTTAAATATTGGTTTTTAAACATATCTTTGTGTAGCTTAACCAAATCATACTGAAAAATGAAAAAACTTATTCAAATAACAACTGCTCTTATTGTTTCAACGGCTTTTCTAACTTCTTGTTCAACCGTTTTTATGGCCAATCCGGGTATCGACCCTATCGTTTTTAGTAAACCGGCATATAATGATTCCGTTTCTGCCAGTAGCTTTGTGGGAGGTAAATTTAATCGATCTGAATATTTGAATCAATATGAGAAGTTGGCGGACAATTATTTTGGACAGGTTTATATCTTTCAAACAATAACAAATAAATATTATAATACCTCCTACGGAGCATTTGGATATCTGGGTAAAGTGGGAATGGAAGAAGTCGAAAATAATTTTGAAACGAATTACTCGAGTTACTTCGGGGGCGGTGTAAGCGCCGATATGCAGTTTACGATTCCAGTTAGAAATCTGATTATTCAACCAGTGGGTATTAAAGGTTCGTTAATTTACGAAGACGGACAGTATTATAAATACAGAGCTGCCGAATGGAATGGCATAAATTCATCTCCCGATAAATTTATGTTTAATCTAAGTCAAACTGCTGGAATAGACTACTGTTTTCGCAAAAGCAGTATAGGATTGGATATATCTGCTGGATATTCATTTATGATTCCTCACATGTTTATGGACATGACTTATTCGGTCATCTTAAATTATTCTACACCGAAATTCATGATTTATCTTCAAAAATCTGCTACACTATTGATGAGCAATGATGACTTAGTAGTTGGATTTAATTACAGGTTGTAGCCAATTTAAAGCCTGTTCAATAGATTACCTTCTCTTGATTTTTAATTTGATTGTTGAAGGTCACTCCCAAATATCTTCAATCACTTTCGGAAAAAATTCATATTCCAGCGCGTGAACCTTTTCTGCGATCGCATCCGGTGAATCGGTTGGCAGTACAGGGCATTTGGCCTGGAAAATGATATTCCCTTCGTCGTACTGTGCATTGACGTAATGAATTGTAATTCCCGATTCGGTATCGCCTGATGCCGCTACAGCTTCATGTACGTGATGTCCGTACATCCCTTTTCCACCATATTTCGGAAGCAAAGCTGGATGAATATTGATGATTTTGTCGGGAAATGCTTCTATCAATGCCTCCGGAATTTTGAGCAGAAAGCCCGCAAGAACAATGCAATCAATATTATGCACTTTCAGGAATTCGAGAATCGGTTGCCCGCTTGCAAAATCATCTTTGGTGAATGTATACGACGGCACATGGAGCTTTTGTGCTCTTTCGTGTACATAAGCATCCTTCTTATTAGAGATTATTAACGGGAATGTGAATTTTTGGTTGTCCGAAAAATAGTTAACAATATTTTCGGCGTTTGATCCTGATCCAGAGGCAAAAAGAGCAATTTTTAGCGGCATAGAAAAATAATTTGAACTGCACAAATGCAGTATGTTTGTGCAAAAAAAGCATTTTTTTTCAAGAAAAACGAGGTTATGTCGAGAAAATTTGTTTCCTTTGCACCGCAAAATTATAAAACAATTTCTATTTATAAACTTAAAAACAAAAATTATGTCAGAAGTTGAAGCTAAAGTAAAAGCCATCATTGTAGACAAATTAGGCGTAGAAGAAGCAGATGTTGTACCAGCAGCTAGTTTTACTAACGACCTTGGCGCTGATTCATTAGACACTGTAGAATTGATTATGGAATTCGAAAAAGAATTCGGTATTTCTATTCCAGACGAACAAGCTGAAAAAATTTCTACAGTAGGTGACGCTATCGCTCACATCGAAGCAATACAAAAATAATCTTATTCCACGAAAATAATTTATGGAATTGAAAAGAGTAGTAGTAACAGGTTTAGGAACCGTTAATCCGTTAGGAAACTCCATCGCAGAAATGTGGGGAAACGTAGTGAACGGAGTAAGTGGTGCCGGGCCTATTACTAAATTCGATGCTACACCGTTTAAAACACAATTTGCATGTGAGGTAAAAGATTTCGATCCGTCGAAATATTTCGATCGTAAAGAAGCCCGTAAGTTGGATATTTACGCTCAATATGCAATTGCTGCGGCTAAGGAAGCTATCGAAAACAGCGGGCTGGATTTGGATGCCATTGACAAAGACGAAGTTGGAGTCATTTTTGCTGCAGGTATTGGCGGTATCAAAACTTTCGAGGAAGAAATCGCTTATTACTACACCAATAAAGAGCAAGGACCTAAATTCAATCCTTTCTTTATCCCCAAAATGATATCGGATATTGCTGCGGGACAAATTTCCATCATGTATGGATTCCGCGGTCCGAATTACTCAACTGCATCGGCATGCGCGTCGTCAACTAATGCGATTATCGATGCATTTAATTACATTCGGTTAGGCAAAGCCAATATTATTTTAGCCGGAGGTGCCGAAGCTGCAATCACTCCTGGTGGAGTAGGTGGTTTCAACGCGCTGACAGCTTTATCAACCCGCAACGACGAACCGGAAAAAGCATCTCGTCCGTTTAGCAAAAGTCGTGATGGTTTTGTTATGGGCGAAGGTTCAGGCTGCTTGGTATTGGAAGAATTGGAACATGCGGTAGCGCGTGGAGCCAATATTCTTTGCGAAGTAGTAGGTGGTGGAATGTCGGCTGATGCTTATCACCTGACAGCAACTCACCCTGAAGGTCTCGGTGCAATGTTGGTAATGAAACGTGCATTGAAAGATGCCGGAATGAATCCAGAAGATGTTGATTATATTAATGTTCACGGAACTTCTACACCTGTAGGAGATATTTCCGAGCCTAAAGCTATTTTAAGCGTATTTGGTGAGCATTCGTACGATTTAAACATCAGCTCGACTAAATCAATGACCGGACACTTGTTGGGTGCTGCCGGAGCTGTTGAAGCAATTATATCGGTTCTTTCGGTAGTGAACGACATCGTTCCTCCAACCATCAACTTTACCGAAGGTGATGAAGATCCCGATATTGATTATAAACTTAATTTCACATTTAATAAAGCGCAGAAACGTACAATTAATGTTGCTTTATCCAATACTTTTGGCTTTGGCGGACACAACGCAAGTTTGATCGTAAAGAAATACTCAAAGTAAGTTTGTGATTAAAAATATTTTAAGGAAAATAAGGCTCTTTTCGAACGCTCGAAAAGAGCCTTATTTGCTATTTCACAAGGTATTGGGATTTTATCCCGATAATATTCAGTACTACCAGCTGGCAGTGCATCATAAATCTGTGTCGATTCTTGCCGAAAATGGGAAACAATTAAGCAACGAAAGGCTCGAGTTTTTAGGAGATGCAGTGCTGAATTCTGTTGTAACAGACATATTATATCGTCGGTACACCGACAAACAAGAAGGTTTCCTCACCAGTACACGATCTAAAATCGTAAAACGCGATTCTTTAAATCATTTTGCAAGAGAAATCGGCCTCGATAAGCTTGTGAAGGTAACCAAGTATGTAAACGACAATACCAATAACAACATTTATGGAAATGCTTTCGAAGCTATCATGGGTGCTATTTATTTGGATTATGGTTACAAACAATGCAAAAGATTTGTTGAGAATCGGCTTTTCAAAACGCTGATTGATTTGGATAAACTGGCAGAAGATGAAGTAAATTTCAAATCGAAGCTTATTGAATGGTGTCAGAAATATCGTCTACAACCCGATTTTGTGCTTGTTGAAGAAGTTTTAAATGGATTAAACAAGCATGTTTTCACCACTTGTCTCACCATCGAAAAAACAGTTATTTGTGAAGCCACGGGTTCGAGCAAGAAAGAATCTCAGCAAAATGTTTCACAAAAGGCGCTTCAACTAATTCATAATAATCCGGCTTTTTTGATGGAGCTGGAGAAAATGAAAGCTACAGATATGAAAGACTCTGATGCGTTAGCGTAACAGTTCTTGTACCTTGCAAATTAAAAATCAGACAAATTGTTGAAATTCTCCTGTTGCACATTTTTAATAATGCTGTGCATATTTTTCGTATTTTATTTCTATCTTTGTCTACATCTGAATGTCTAAACTAAAAAACAATTTATTAAAAACAGGAATATGGAAAGCCTTCATTTTTCTCATTTAATATCAATTCAGGCAAAAAAATACAGCGAAAAACCAGCTCTTTGCCATCGTGACGAAATTACTGATGATTGGAGCGAAATCTCGTGGAATTCTTTTGCTTATAATGTAAATACGGTCGCAAAAGCGTTTGTTGAACTAGGTTTGCTTGAACAACAAAGGGTAGCCCAGTTTTCGCAAAACAGAGCCGAAAACCTGATTGTTGATTTTGCGCTATTTGCTAATAGGGCTGTAATGGTGCCTTTGTACGCTACTTCTACAGCTTCTCAGGTGGAGTTTATTGTAAACGATGCCGAAATTGAAATTATGCTTGTGGGAAAGCAATATCAATACGATGTGGCAGTTGAAGTATTGAAACAATCAAAATATTTGAAGAAAATCATTGTTTTTGATGAAAAAGTGGTGTTAGCCGACGTTGAGAGTTCTATGTATTATAGCGATTTTCTAAAACTTGGAGAAAAGTCGACCCGCCACTTCGAAGTTGAGCATCGGCAAAGCGAAGCAACCGAGGCTGATTTAGCTTGTTTGTTGTATACATCCGGAACTACTGGAAATCCTAAAGGTGTAATGCTTCCTCATAGCTGTTTCAACGAAGCCATGCGATTGAATACATTGACTTTGACAAGTCTTTCGGACAAAGATACATCTATTGCCTTTTTGCCGCTTTCGCATGTTTTTGAACGCACATGGTGTTATTTGTGCCTGTTCAATGGAGTGAAAATTTATATTAATCTTCGTCCTACCGAAATTCAACAAACCATAAAAGATGTTCATCCGACATTGATGTGCTCGGTGCCGCGTTTTTGGGAAAAGGTTTATGCCGGAGTTCAGGAAAATCTTTCGAAATATTCACCATTTATGCAGGGAGTTGTTACCTGGGCAGTTGCCACGGGTAAGAAGCACAATCTGGATTGCTTGAGGCTTGGCAAAAAGCCGGGGTTATCGCTTGATATTAAGTATAAAATTGCGGACAAGTTGATTTTTTCGAAAGTAAAAGAAAAACTTGGAATTGAAAATGGAAACATGTTTCCAACGGCAGGGGCTAAACTTTCTGACGAAATCGCGTTGTTTTTCCGCAGCATCGGTGTTCCTATTGTTTATGGTTACGGGTTGACTGAAAGTACCGCCACGGTGAGTTGTTTCGATTATGTTGGTTATGAGATCGGAACGGTCGGAACGGTTATTCAGGGTGTTGAGGTGAAAATCGGTGACGATAGCGAAATTTTGCTGAGAGGAAAAACCATATTTCCGGGATATTACAATAATCCAGAAGCAAACAAGGCTGCTTTCGATGCCGATGGCTGGTTTAAAACCGGCGATGCCGGAATAATGAGAGGGAATTATCTGATTATGACTGAGCGCATAAAAGATTTGTTTAAAACATCTAACGGAAAATATATAGCTCCTCAGGAAATTGAAACCCGACTGATTCTCGATAAATACATAGAACAAGTGGCCGTTATAGGCGATGATCGGAATTTTGTGACGGCGATTATAGCTCCGGCTATTCCTGAAGTGGAAAAATTCGCAAAGGCGAATAAAATAAATTACTCCAATGTAGAAGAGTTGCTAAAGCTGCCGACGATTCATAATCTGATTATGGAGCGCATAAAAGACATGCAGAGCGGAATGGCCGAATACGAGAAGATCAAGAAATTCACGTTAATTTCCAAAAGTTTTAGTATCGAAACCGGCGAATTGACCAATACGCTAAAAGTGCGAAGGGCCGTTATCATGCAGAAATATAAACTTCAAATCGACGAAATGTATAAAGCTTAAATATGCTTCAATGCGACTAAATTGTAATATTTAAGAGCTTTTAGAAATAAAATATAGTTAAATTAACTTCATTTTTATGTTTCTTAGCATAAAATCGGTATTTTTGTTCCGTATATATTTTAGGATTTCTTAATTTAAAAACCGAACCGTTATGTTATCAGGAAAAATTGGAACAAATGCAGGTTTAGTATATGCTGCATTACTTGAAGGAGAAATGAATGTGAAAGCAGTAAAGAAAGCAACAAAACTTACCGAAAAAGATTTGAATATGGCTTTTGGCTGGCTGGCACGCGAAGGTAAAATTAAATTCAACGAAGTGGAGGCCGATCTTTTCGTAAGTCTTGCTTAATTGACATGGTATATTCATAAAAAAGCGGAAATGTGGTATTCATTTCCGCTTTTTTTATGAGTTTGGGAGCATTTTGGCATTTTTTTTTGTGGAAAAAATTTCGGAAATTAAAAAAATGGACGTATCTTTGCAGCCGCTTTAAGCACAAAAGATATTTCAAATATTTCGCGAAAATAGCTCAGTTGGTAGAGCACGACCTTGCCAAGGTCGGGGTCGCGGGTTCGAGTCCCGTTTTTCGCTCAAAGTACCCTGCCCGGATGGTGGAATGGTAGACACGAAGGACTTAAAATCCTTTGGCTTCACGGCTGTGCGGGTTCAAGTCCCGCTTCGGGTACAATTTTGGAAGCCCCTGCAATTAATTAATTGCAGGGGCTTTGGTTTTTATTGAAAAATAATATTCTATCTTTGGTTTTGATGACAATAAATATGAGAATTATCTTGTGAAATGAAAAGAAATATTGCTTTTAATCCTCTTTCAATGCCTACTTATGTTATGGCAAAACCGATCGGTTCAAGTTGTAATTTGAATTGCTCGTATTGCTACTATCTGGAAAAGGCAAAGTTGTACGAGAATAGAAAAAGTATGCAAATGAGCGATGATACGCTCGAAAAATATATCGAAAATTATATTCAGGCTCAACCTGTTCCAGAAGTGCTGTTTACTTGGCACGGAGGCGAAACTTTGTTGAGAGATCTGTCTTTTTATCGAAAAGTTATTTCATTACAAAAAAAGTACGGTCGAGGCCGGAAAATAGATAATTCACTCCAAACAAATGGGACTCTTTTAAACGATGAATGGTGTCGGTTTTTTAAGGACAACAACTTTCTGATTGGAGTTTCAATTGATGGACCGGAGCATTGCCATGATGTTTATCGTAAAAATAAGGGCGGTAATGCAACATTCAAACAAGTAATGAAAGGTATTGAGCTTATGCAGAAACACGACGTTGAGTTCAATACACTTTCGGTAATTAATGATTATAACGTAGATTATCCGTTGGAGATATACAATTTCTTTAAAGAAATTGGCAGCCATTATATGCAATTTTCACCCATTGTTGAGAAAATAACCGAAAGCCGACCGGACGGACTACATTTGCTTCCGCCTGATGGTATTGGGAGTGAAGAAGCTAAACTCGCTCCATGGACAGTGAATGCGAAGAAGTTTGGTCAGTTTTATATCAGTATATTCGACGAATGGGTAAAGAAAGATGTGGGACAGTATTTTGTTCAACTTTTTGATGCTACTTTGGCCGGTACGGTCGGTGAGCAGCCCGGTACTTGCATTTTCGGAGAGACCTGCGGACACGCTACTGTAATGGAGTTCAATGGAGATGTATATGCTTGTGATCATTACGTTTTTCCGGAGTATAAAATCGGTAATGTTAAGACGCATACCATTTACGAAATGGTTTTTTCTCAAAAGCAATTGTGCTTTGGTGCGGATAAACGAGATACATTGCCCACTCAATGCCGTAAATGCGAATTCCTGAGAATGTGTAACGGAGAATGTCCGAAGAACAGAATTATAATTACTCAGGAAGGAGAACCTGGATTAAATTATCTATGCGAAGGTTATTATGCGTTTTTCAAGCATGTAAAACTATATATGGAATTTATGGCTAATGAACTTCACTTTAAACGCTCCCCCGCCAATGTAATGAATTGGGCAAAATAATGAGATTATAATAAGCAAAAAAGAGAAACAACTTAAAATGGTTGTTTCTCTTTTTTTATTGTCTTACCCTAAAATTGGGTTTTATTTGTAAATCAAGCTTTACCTGCGCTACCCAAAACGTTTACAGTTTTGTGTGAGTAAAGTTTTTTCAATTCGTCACGAGCTGGACCGATATATTTACGTGGATCAAACTCTGCTGGTTTGTTTGCAAATACTTCACGGATAGCTGCTGTCATAGCCAAACGACCGTCTGAGTCGATATTGATCTTACATACAGCAGAAGTAGCTGCACGACGAAGTTGTTCTTCTGGAATACCGATAGAATCTTTCAATGCACCACCGTATTGGTTAATAGTAGCAACATATTCTTGTGGAACTGAAGATGCTCCGTGAAGAACGATAGGGAAACCAGGAATTTGTTTTTCGATTTCTTCCAAAATGTCGAAACGCAATGGAGGAGGAATCAAAATTCCGTTTTCGTCGCGTGTACATTGAGCCGGAGTAAATTTGTTAGCTCCGTGAGAAGTACCGATTGAGATAGCCAATGAGTCAACACCTGTGCGTGTAACGAAGTCAACCACTTCTTCAGGACGAGTGTAAGTGTGGTGTTCTGCCACAACGTCATCTTCAACACCAGCTAATACACCAAGTTCGCCTTCTACAGTTACACCATGAGCGTGAGCGTATTCAACAACTTGTTTTGTAAGAGCAATGTTATCTTCGTAAGAGTGGTGAGAACCATCGATCATTACTGAAGAGAAACCTGAGTCGATACAGCTTTTGCAAAGTTCAAATGTATCGCCATGGTCAAGGTGAAGAACGATTGGAATGTTTTTACCCAATTCTTTTGCATATTCAACAGCTCCCTGAGCCATGTAGCGAAGCAAAGTTTGGTTTGCATATTTACGCGCACCGCTCGATACCTGAAGAATTACAGGAGAATTTGTTTCAACGCAGGCAGAAACGATAGCCTGAAGTTGTTCCATGTTGTTGAAGTTGAATGCAGGAATTGCGTATTTACCTTCAATCGCTTTTTGAAATAACTCTTTGGTATTCACCAATCCGAGTTCTGAATAATGTACCATATTGACTGATAATTTATAGTTTGATAATTTGACCGCAAAAGTAGTCAAATTTTATTAAATATGAAAGATTCGCTTTTGATAAAAAGTGATTCTGATGCAATTAATTATAAATAATTATCAATCCGTAAGGCAATAGAAAATCCCTTTAGGATTTAATTCTCAAAGGGATACTTTTTTTTGGTGACTGTATTCAAGTGAAATTATTTGTCCATATAATCGGGAATACCGTCTTTGTCGGTGTCCAATGGACAGCCCGATTCGTCCACTTTTACGCGTGGTGGCGTGTTGCCGCATTTGTCAAGGTAATCAGGAACTCCATCATGATCAGAATCAATAGGACAGCCATCTTCATCTACTCTTGCATTTAAAGGAGTGTCAGGACAAATATCAAATTTATCGACAACACCATCATGATCGGAATCACGCTGTTTTCCAAAAGTGAAGACTATTCCTATCATGTGTTGCCCGAATGCATCGTTTCCAGGCTTCCAACCGGGATGCGATGGAGAGCCAAAGTATGTATTTACTAATCCACCACTTATATTCTGATCATGCACATCGCTGCTCGTAATGTTGTATGAGTATTGGTATTGAACGGACAGATTTCCATTAAGACGATATTTTAATCCAACCCCTAAAGGAACGATAAAATCGGATTTACCAAGAATTATGGTTGGATAAGGATAGGCATCATTACTATACGAATAGGATGCAAAACCTAATCCGAATAAAACAAAAGGAGAGAGCTTTGAATTTTCAGCAAAAAAATAGCCATTATTAAGTTTGTAGTGACCCAACAACGAAAGATCAAATTTAGCTCCTGCAAATTGGTTTTCAGTATTTTGGCGATAACCATAATTTCCTGTTGTCATTCTTAACCCAATATCGAACGAAGGAGAAAGAAATCTAGACAAGGTCGCTCCAAAAGCGCCATAAAGCGGTTGGCCGAAATTAAATATTCCGTTACCATAATCGCCATTGTATTCGTTTTTGACAAAGTTCAGACCTAGAGCATACTTGTTGTCCGACGTTTGATTGTATGCAAGTTGCGAAATAATGAGAACAACAGCTAGTAGTATATTTTTTTTGTTCATGTGTAAATGAATGAGAGGTTGATTTTTAGTTGCAATACAAGTTTTATTATTCTTTATACTTTATAACCAAAATGTATTATTAAATGTTTTATAAGGTATAGATTGTTAATGCATAAAATGATATTTTCCGGTGTTTCATATTTGCGTCTGTACTTAAAAATGAACAAAATAGAAGAAATGTGAGTTAGAGAATAAAAATTTGTTTTAATTTTTAAATACTTAATATTTATGAGTTTACTAAAAGAATTTAAAGACTTTGCTATGCGTGGCAATGTTATCGATTTGGCTATCGGTGTAATTATTGGCGGTGCTTTTGGGAAAATCGTTGCTTCGCTGGTGGCGGATGTGATTATGCCCACTATTGGATTATTGGTCGGCGGAGTGAACTTTACTGATTTAAAATGGACTCTGAAAGCGCCAGGAGTTGTTGATGGAGTCGAAAAGGCAGCCGTTACGCTAAATTATGGAAACTTTCTTCAGGTGACATTCGATTTTCTGATTGTTGCATTTGTCATTTTTATGTTTGTAAAAGGGATGAACC